>NZ_JBIMLI010000015.1:0-40608 GCF_051859755.1 Limnospira sp. | reverse complement strand
TTAATTACCGAGTGCCTATCCCTGTTGGGGAGACTAAGAGGGAGTTTCATTATCCATTAATTAACTGTTGACCTCTTATGTAATTAATAATTAATAATTAATAATTAATAATTAATTACCGAGTGCCTATCCCTGTTGGGGAGACTAAGAGGGAGTTTCATTATCCATTAATTAACTGTTGACCTCTTTCGTAAATTGCTCGGGCGTAGTCCGTCCACATTCCCTGTCCCCAATAGCGAAAACAACTCGTTTGTAATAGTAGGTTATATAATAACGCTTGCTGATAGTCTGGTTGGCGGGTTGTGGTCGGGTCTTGGTTAACTAGGGGGTCATATTTGCGGTGAAAATCAGCACTAAGTTGGTTCATGGGTTCCAATACGTTTTCATATCCTTTTACCCAGCTTAGATGATTAGTCCACGATGCACCATCTATATGAAATTGGGGGTCTGTTTCCTGTAAATGAGCGATCGCATTTTGCACAGCTTCCGGCGTAACAGAGTCTACCTTTTCCCAAATTCGATGCTGTTGTATCGCCTGACAAGTCGGGTAGTCTTCTGGCTTCACTCCCGCCGCTTCTAACAATTCTAAATATTCCGTACCATTTAAACCTACAACCCCAGGAGTTCCCCGACCATGATTTTTAATCTGAGACCAGAGAGGGATAAAATCCCTAGGGTATTCATTCATCATCACCCCGCCATTTTCCCCGTCAGCAATTTGAGTCACACAACTGGGAACCATGTATTCCCCTAATTTTTGTAATCCCCGACCCTTGGCTTCATGATAGGGTTGCATTTGCGCGACTAATTTAGTATCAGAACCCTGGGTTTTAATTAAGGCAATTATACTAACTGTTTCTCCCTGAGAATTGCGGGCGATTAAACGATTGGGAATATATTTATCATCATGATGCAGTGGGGAACCGTCTAGGCGTTCTACGGAATGTTCCTGCACCATTAACCATTGATAACCACATTCTTTGAGGGATTTAATATATTCATAGAGTGTATCAGGATGGTTGGGTAGGTGCATTTCTGGGGGTGAAAAACCTTTGACTCTGGCTAAAGCATCCTTGCCAAAAATAGCGGCAAAATGATGTTGCCAAGCCTGAATATGTAATTTGATATCACGAATTGGAGTGGAGGGAATGACTGCATGACTCCACATAGTACCCAACCATTCCACATTCACCCAGTATTGGGGGTTACAGGTAATATTTTTGAGGGTGTCTAGGATATCATTTCGCCCGATTTGTTGCAGTCCCCATAGCAAGTTACCGGAATAGTCTAACATAATCCGAGGATGACAGCCATTGGCTACTAATTCCGGGATAAATTCCCCCATACGTTTATAACACCAGGCGAAGGGTTCGGCGTTATGATTATCGCCTTGGTGGGGGTGTTCAAACATATATTGCAGGTTGCTAATTAATGCGCCATTTTCGCCCGCTGGAATGGTGGGTTGGTGCATATGGAGGGCGCAAGCAAATCCGGCGGTAATTTGGTCTAGGTTGAGGTGGCTAAGGGGTTGAAAAAGGCGATCGCTATGATTCACTACGGCGGTGATATCTGCTTCCCAACCGCAAATATTAGGTAATCCATATCGGATGGCTTCTAAAGTGGGGAAATGATTAGGCTGGGAGGGCGACTGGGGGGTAGTGGTCATATTGGGTCTATCCTAATTTCGCCAATTTACTGTTAAAATTATAACTCAGTTTAGGATTATTTTGCAAGTCATCATGAGCGAATCTTTGATTTATTCATTAGGGGAACTTTATGAAGGGGTGTTAATTAAGCGCTATAAACGACTTATAGCAGATATTAAGTTAAATTCTGGGGAGGTGATTGTCGCCCATTGTCCCAATACTGGCCCGATGACGGGGGTTTGTATTCCCGAAAATCCGGTGATGGTGTCGAAGAGTGATAACCCTAATCGCAAATTAGCCTACACTTGGGAATTAATCCAAGTGGGAGATCATCAACCTACTTGGGTGGGAATTAATACGAGTCTTCCTAATCGAATTGTGGCGATCGCTTTGCAAAAACGCTTATTTTCTCAGTTGGGGGGATATACAAAGGTGAGGCGAGAAGTTAAATATGGCGTGGGGGGGAAAAGTCGGGTTGATTTTCTGTTAGAAGGAGACGACCAACTGATTTATCTGGAGGTGAAAAATACTACCTGGTGTCAGGGGGATGTGGCTTTATTTCCTGATACGGTAACTGAGAGAGGACAAAAACATTTAAGGGAGTTAATTGATACTGTGAAGGGTGGCGATCGGGCGGTAATGTTGTATTTTATTAATCGTGGAGATTGTCCGAAATTCGCGCCCGGAGATGCAGGAGACCCGGTTTATGGGAGTTTATTTAAGGAGGCGATCGCGGCGGGAGTCGAAATTCTGCCCTGTCGTTTTGATGTGACTCCCCAAGGGTTTAAATATTTGGGATTAGCGGAGTTATTGACCGCTAATTAAAGGGGATAATTATCAGGGGTTTTGATGTATAATCACCCCTGATAAGGCTATTTAACGGGCGGTTAAGTTAACATCCCGGAGACGCTGGCTGAGAAATTTACAGATTTCCCAAAGGATTTGGGGGCGCTGGGTTACTAGACTGACAAAACGGGTTTTTTCTAAGGTGAGTAAAACACAATGTTCAGCAGCGATCGCATTAGCGGATCGCAAAAAGTCTTCAAACAAAGAAATCTCGCCAAAATGTTGACCTTCCTCTAATAGGGCTAACTGTTTTTCCTCCCCTTCAACTTCTCGGACAATGCGGACTTTTCCCTTGACGATAATATAAAAACGTTCCCCCATAGTCCCCTCAGAAAAGATAATTTCTCCGGGTAAATATTCGGCGGACTCCAAAGCATTATCAATCAGCAAAATTTCATCTAAGGACAAGGTTTGAAATAGGGAAACATTTTTGAGTAACAGTAAGCGGTCAATCATAAAATTCTCCGAAATTGATAACTGCTGGGGTTGGAAGACTAAAGATTGGGCAATTTTACGGATAATGGGGTCAGGGTCAGATTTAGCGATCGCCCCAGGAATACCCGCAAAAGCCATCAAAGCCCCCATTTTTAACCAATGATTTGGGGTGTCTAAAACCTCCAACAAAACCGAGTATTTTTTTATCTCAGAACTCCCATTATAAGCCTTAACATTTTCTCCGGTTGCCATAGTTTCTAACAGTGGCATTAAAGGACGAATAAACCGCCCTTGCCTCAAAGAACCCAAAGTTTCGACGGCATGAGAACGCGCCCTTTTATCGGAACTTGATAACAAGACTTTAGCGGCATTTACAGTGGATTCTTGCCCCAAACTAGAGAGGATATAAAAGACTCTTTCAATCATAGAATTTTGGTAGTCTATGATAGCGACTTGCAACATTTCAAAGAGGGGGTCATCAGCATCAAAATGTAGTTGCCATATCCGGGTACGACTAATCAATTTTAAGTCCGGCTGGATAAAATTATAAAGAATATTCTCAGCGGTTTTTGTCCGCACCCAACCAATAGCTACAATCGCCGATCGCACTACTTCAGGACGGGAGGAAAACAGGTAATCCTGCGATACTGCTAATCCTTGATCACCATAAAAACTGAGAGTTTTAGCCGCCTGTTGTCTGACGGCGATATCCTCATCTTCCAAGGCACGAGAAACTTGGATCAACCATTGTTGATCATGAATTTGTTGGATAACCTGTAAAGCTGCTATTCTGACGGTAGGGCGATCGTGATTAAGTTCAGAGGCGGCAATTTGTCCGCATTTAATAGGTTCATAATCGCACAATTCCACCAAAGCCAATAAACCCTTACGCTTAATATCTGGGGGTGCATTTTTCAGGACTTCTGTTAACAGAGGAATTAGTTGAGGGTTACGACTTTCCCCCGCCGCCCTTAATAATGCTCTCCGGGTGGTAATATCGGGTTGAGTCGGACAAACTTGGTGATAAAGTTCTTGAATTGAGCCATCAATTTCGGTCTGAGAAATAGCGACACAAGCTAAGGCGCGCACTTCGGGACTTTCATCATGTAATAAGGTTTGTAGGCGACTCGCAGACAGAGGGGAACCTGTGGCGATATACAATTCTAAAGCCATGCTGCGGACTTTAGGCTTAGGGGAAGATAGGAGGCTTTTAAATTCCAGGTTATTACCCATATTTTTAGTAGTAAATAACCGAATGACAGCCCGACGCACTTGGTCATCAGCATTGACCCAAATATTTTCAATATCAGATGAAAAATCCCTAGGGTTTTCGAGATAAGGGAGTAACTCCAATCCTAATACTTGATTTTGCGGGTTCTTATCCTGAAGAAGCTGGCGCACTTCTGGGCGATATTTACTGGAGAGATACAAGCCATCTCCCACCCTACTTAGGTTAACTGACCCTGACCGTAACATTCCCAAAAGTGATTGGACATAGCTTTTTCCGGTGAAGTAACCAATAACTACTAAGAAACCACTGAGAATTACTCCTACCCACACGACTTGATAGGGGTTAATCCATCCCAAAAATACCATTAAAATTATGCCAGCTATAGATTGCCCTAATGGGGAAAATAAACCCTCTCCCCACACGCGCAACCTACCGCCAAACCTAGCCGGAACAGCATTATAATTAAGGTTGGTTAGAGGTAGGAATATACTATAAAATAAGGCTCTATAGGTAAGCTGCATTCCCATGGCTGCGGTGAGATTATAGCTAAATAATAGTCCCATAAAACTGCCTAATAACATGACAGGATAGACTAAGTTAGTCCGAGGAACTCCTAATTTTTTAATCAGGGGAGTTGTCCCTACAGAAATAATCAGAAATTGAATGGCGGTTAGGGCGGCGGTAATATATCCGAGAAAGGTGGCGAGTTCCTGTTTATCGGGGAATTCTTGTCTATAAATAGTGGAATATTGAAACTCCCCAATCCCTCGGACTAGGGCGGTTCCAAATACGTTAGCAATGAGAAAGATAATAATAGGATAGTGGCGGGATAGTTTGGTTAAGGTCTGCCAGGTTTCTGATAAATTAGACTTCTGGGTTTTGGGTTTTTGATACTCGGTAGGTAGGGGAGTTTGATGGGCTTCTAAATAATAGATTTGCCCGATGGATATCCCATAACAAATAGGGAGCAATAATAGCTGATTCTCTAAGGTAACAAAATCAGATATGAGGGCTACCAAAATACTGCCCAATAAATATCCGGCGGTGGTTCCCAGGTAGATAATTGCTGTGTATTCTTTGAGTTCTAAGTTAGTGAAATAGTCTGATAAAAGTGTCCAAAACTCGATGCGGAATTGCAGGATATAGATTAACCAAATGACAATATAGAGGGTGAAATAAATGGGGATTAAATCGAGGTTTATAAATAGCCGAATACCGATGATTAAGACAGCAGCAACCGCTAAGACAATGCGAAACAGTCGCGGACGGTTGAAGCGGTCTATAATGGCGGTAAAACCACCGGAGACTACCATTAAAATTAATGGCATGATGATGAAAAATAAAGGCAGACTTTCCGCGCCTGCTTTGGCTAAAAATAGCGATCGCCCTAAAGTCATACCAATGGCTTGGGCGACCATTATGGTAAATCCTAACAGGACAAAATGGATTAGCAATTTGGTCTGAGATCCTGACTTTCTCAGCCTCAGCTTTTGTCTAATTAATCTAATTAGCCTCATATATGACCCGAAGTAGATGCCGATCGCATTTTAGCCTACCCGATTAGTTAATCTGGTTAAATTTAACACAAAATTAAGTCGGCTACCCAACCCTCTCCCAGACAGAGAGGGAGTCCGAGGGAGTTTGATTATCAATTATCAGTTGGTTTCGCCTTGTCTGGTTTCAGGAGAAAACTCGCTACTATGATTCCGATAACGGCTAATATTCCCATGGGATAAAAGGCATAAGTATAGCTACCAAACCAGTCCCGAATACTACCCGCAACCAAAGTTCCTAATAAAGCACCTACACCGTAGGCGGTGAAGACAATACCGTAATTTTGGGCGTAGTCATCA
This sequence comes from Limnospira sp., assembly GCF_051859755.1. Taxonomy (NCBI): domain Bacteria; kingdom Bacillati; phylum Cyanobacteriota; class Cyanophyceae; order Oscillatoriales; family Sirenicapillariaceae; genus Limnospira; species Limnospira sp. The sequence goes on along the minus strand of NZ_JBIMLI010000015.1, from coordinate 34,597 downwards.
GGGTTAAATAATCGCAGGGTGGTAGTCGGCGCAAGGGCTAACCAACCTCCTAAGCAAAACCAAAATAGACAGAAAGCAATTAAATAGGTCGCTATCTGTCCTGACTCAGCATTAATCATTAAAATGCAGGCGATTAAAATCAGGGTATAAGAAGCGATCGCTACATACCGAGGAGGAAAGCGATCGCTTAACCAGCCAAACAGGGGACGACTCACCCCATTAAACAAGGCAAAAAGGGAAACACTACCAGCAGCAAATCTTGGGTCAATTTCAATAATTTCTTCTCCCACGGGGCTAGAAATGCCAATAGCACTTAACCCGACAAAAGTGCCAATAACATAGCATATCCATAGCCCATAAAAAGAAGGACTTTTTAGCATCTTAGGCGGGTAGACAACGGGGGTAGGAATAACTGATGTTGTGGAGATTTTTTGGGTAGGTTGCCAATCTTGGGGGGGCAATTTCATAATATTAGAAATCGCCACAATAATCACCATAAAAGTGATACCCAAAACCAGCAAGGTTGGTCGCACGGTATAACTATCAATCAAGGCTTTAGCGAGGGGGGCGGTGATTAAGGGAGACAAGCCAAAACCAATAATTGTTAACCCGACGGCTAATCCTTTTTTATCAGGAAACCAGCGGGCGGAAACGACCATGGGAACGCCGTAAGTAATACCTACACCAGTCCCCGCAATGACCCCATAGGCGATCGTCATGGTGATAATATTGTCAGCAAAACTAGACAGAATATAGCCCAAACCCACAATAAACCCACCAACTGCTGTAGTGGCGCGAGTCCCAAATTTAGGTATATAAAAACCTGTAATTGGCATCATCAGCGCATAAAAAACCAGCGCCACGGTATAGGGTAACAGGCTTTGGGTGGCGGTGAGATCTAAATCTTTTTCTAGAGGAGTCCTAAAAATACTCCAAGAGTAAACAGTCCCCAAACACAGTAAAACGGTTATACCCAAAGGAATGAGTAGCCATCTTCCTTGGTCTGGTGGTAGTCCTAAAACCCGCAATTCTGAATGATTTTGATGGTCAGCTTTCATAATTTTCTCCCCAGCCCAGCTAAATTTTCGCTAAAATTTGGCGATCGCAATCATAAACCCTATCTTGATCAGCATCAACTGACAAAACGATACGGGACATAAAACTATTGCCGCTTTTCAGGGATATGGTAATAATACGACCATCAATGAGTCGAGTTTGACTGGGGGGCTGTCCGGTCCCTGGATTGACAGGATAAGCGGGAAAACAAGCCCCACTTAAACTTAAACGAATTTGGTGGGATTGAGGAATGCAAATGCAGGTAGGCTGTAAATCAATTCGGATCGGGGTGGTTGGCTGATTAACTCTGATATAACCTTGAGTAAAATTCCAGACACTCCCATCCGATCGCACTTCTGACAAAATAGCACACAAGTCAAAACTAGGACTATCAGCCTCTCCGTAAACCTCAACAAATACATTTCCGGCTAAATGTAAATCCTCATCCAAAGCATCAGAAGTGTAAGTCAGGACATCAGCGCGACAGTCCAAAGCGCGACGGTCAAAAGATCCAGGAGTTAAAGTAGCATGACCCCCAAGGGCTGGGACGGGACGGAAAGGATCATGAACCAACACATCCACGGTATCGGGTAAAATGTGTTCGTCTGGGTCTTGGTCCTCCTCTTCGTCCTCGACGGCTATTATATCCTCTGGTAAAAGCAAACCAGAATCTGATCGAATTGCTGCCAGACCTGTACTGGTGAGAAAATAAGATTGACTAGATCCTTGCGGCCATTGGTCAAACTCTCGCCAGCAATTATCCCCCATAGAAAACAGAGTTACAGGTTTTTCTTCCAAAAGTCCGGTATCAATACCTTTAAGAAAATGGTCAAACCAGCGGATCTGTAATTCATCAATGGGACTAACAGCCTCTGGACCATAATCAATACCACCTACCTGTCGGCCCCAGGGCAAATGTCCCCACGGTCCAATAATCAAATACTGGGGAGATGAACTACGATTAGCCATATCCTGATAGAAATGAACTGTCCCCCGCAGATAGGTGTCAAACCATCCGCCAATGTGCAGCATGGGTAAATCGAGATTATCTCTGGAGGGGGAAAGATGTTGCCAATAGTCCCCCGGCTGATCATGCTGTAGCCAATCATGATAGAAAGAATCAGCAGCCAGGTTTTTAAAGGTTTCAGGAGAGGCAGGAATTTCGCCGTATAAGGGCAGATGCCGGGAAAGATTATATAAACCCCTATAGCTGAGTTCATCCCCCCGCAAGCGCGCGGTTTCGGTGGCTAATTGAATTCCCCAAGCTAGGTTAACCTGCCAGCAAAAAGCCCCCCCTTCGTAAGCCCAATCCTGATACAGGTCACAGGCGACCATGGCGGGACAGAGGGTTTTTAGCGCCTGTGGGTAGCCACTGGCAGCATAAATTTGAGTCATCCCCTGATAGGAAAACCCATACATCCCCACATAGCCATTGCTATGGGGTAAATTAGCAGCCCAGTTGACGGTATCAAGGCCATCTTCTAATTCATGGGCGAATAGTTGAAACACTCCCTCAGAGGTTCCCCTTCCGCGCACATCTTGAATCACTACGATATAACCCTGTTGGGCATACCATTGGGGATGGGCGTAAACTACGGTAGATGCGATCGCCCTTCCATAGGGTTGTCGCATTAATAATACCGGAAATTTCCCCGGCCCAGAAGGGCGATAAATATCAGCATCCAAGCGGACTCCATCTCTGGTGAGCATGGATGCTGTTTCTTGAACTATCATAGATCACAAGAACTCCATGGCAGAACCTGTGGGGTGAGGATGCCCAACACAATATGATTCACCACTTCACCAGGTGAGCAATCCTAAATCCCCACATTATCAAAATTTAATGAGTCCTTGTTGAATTTTCCACTACCTCGAATCAGAACCCGTCGCGATCGCATTCCGTCGAGTTAAAATAGTGGAAAAGGTTGCCAACTGTAGGCATTATAGAGGAGCCCACAGCGGTGGACTAATGTTGATTCCTAGCTAGGTTTTGATCGCCATCTATCTGGTAGGCGATCAACATAGGGCATCCTTGCAGAACCGAGGGCGGTAAACACTGATGCCAACCGCATTTTACTCTCGCCGCATCGTTGGGATTCAGCCACTCCAGAAACACCCAAGCGCCCATAGACAACCTGAGTAATGCTTCACTGGTGATCAAGACAGATGAGCCTGATATTTACTTATTCTTCGTCATCTTCATCAACCATACCCTTGGGTTCAACTTGAATCAGGTGAATATGTTTAGATCCCAGGCGAATCTCAAATTGATCACCAGGTTTCAAACCCATTTCCTGGGTATAGTTAGCACCAATCACCAATGAGCCATTTTTATGAACGCAAGCGCGGTAACTAGCTTCCCGACCTCGTCCATCTTTAGAACGACCCGGATCTAAGGCAATTCCTTTAGCCGCCAGCAGTGCATCATAAAACTCGGTCATGTTCGCACGAGTTTGGTTATCTTTTGTGCGGGTGTAATAGCCACACTGCTTGGCAGTCTCACGACGAGAGTAGTTGGGTCCGAGTGATTTGACTTTATGCAATAAAGTCTTTCCGGTCATCGGTTCTTCTGGAAGTTTTTCTGCTGTAGTTTTTGGCATTGATGTACTCCATTTCTAATTTAGTCAATCCTAACATATTTGTTGGATATTTTATAGATCATATAACTTAAATGTCGCGGCGGGGTAATTTTTTTTATGGCAACTCCTGACATCGACTTGGTCAAACAGTTCAAATCAGAACCAGTGGACTGAAAATCCCCTAAAAATGGACAAAGCAAATTCCCAAATCTTTCCTTTTCCCTGGGGAAGCCATCCATAACAGAATCTAGGTAGATTTGACTGCTAAGATCCCGCCACAAAATAAATATTGTCCCACAAATCAAGGCAGAATATATTACTTTGAAATAATACAGTTACCGTGGATATGATCAGAGTACGGAGAAGGCATCTGTGGTCTCTAGGAACTCCACTTGACAAGATTTGACATAAACTAGACCAAAACCCAGGATCAAAATGCCATATCCGGTGGTTGTGAGCATTCCCGACTCCCACAATTAAGCGATCGCCAATGGGGGTATGATGAACCAAACCTAATAGCGGAAAACAGCCATTTCAGGCGACAGGCTATCAGAGTATCATAGACAGCCTGACAGGAGCAATACCTTTGACTGTTTTCCGGTCGGGAAATGCTATAGCTTAAAAAGCGATCGCACCTGCCAGCAAATCACTCTGATCTAATCTGATTGAGTAATTGATAAAACGGTTCCCAATCATCAGCGGCCGCAATGGGTTCCCAAACCGCCTCAATAGCTGTTCTGAGCAAAACGGTAGTGGGGTTATATTGTTGGAGGGTCTGTTTCATCTGTTCCATTTCGGCCCCAGACAAAGACTGCAAATGGTGACAGTACAGATGTCGCCAGGGGACTAGGTGTTTGAGATCTCCTATATTCTTGAGAATCTCAGTTTCATCATCTCGCCAGAGGGGAGTAAAGCCTTCCCTGAGTTGGGAGAAGAAGTCATGATATCCCACTGTATTGTCTTTGAGCAAATCAATAGTCAACTTAATCAATTCTTCCGGTTCAGAGACCTGTCCTTCTGCAAAGCCCAATTTTTTTAAGATCAATTCCTGGTAAGCCTGACGATAGTAGTCAAAGAAATTGTCTAAAGCCTGTTTGAGGCTATCTGAGTCTGCCACCATAGATAGAGGTCTTTGCAGCAATTCCAGATTACCCCGACAAATCAAAGGCTGATTACCATAGCAGTAAAGCCTACCATAGTCAAAATAGGCAGCGGTGAAAGTCCGATCATAAGTCGGCATAAATGCGTAAGGACCATAATCAAAACTTTCCCCTGTAATCGACATATTATCGGTATTTAAGACACCATGACAAAACCCAGCAGCCATCCACTGAGCGGCTAAAGTGGCTACCCGTTGCACCAATTCCCGATAAAAGGCGACGAAGCGATCGCCAGAGTCTAATAAATGGGGGTAATAAATCTCAACCACATGATCTAAGAGTTTTTTGATCAGATCTGCGCGACCAAAATAGTGCAATCGCTCAAAAGTTCCGAACCGAATATGCGATCGACTCATTCGCACCATTACCGAAGACCGGGTAGGGGAAGGTTCATCCCCCCGCCATAACTTTTCTCCGGTTTCAATTAAACTTAAACATCGAGAAGTCCTCACCCCTTGTCTGTGGAGTGCTTCTGCTGCTAATACTTCCCGGACTCCCCCCTTTAAAGTCAGTCGGCCATCGGCATGGCGAGAGTAAGGAGTTGTACCAGATCCTTTAGTACCAAAATCATACAATTCCCCATCTATGCCGCGCATCTGTCCATACAGAAACCCACGACCATCTCCTAAACCAGGATTATATTCTCCAAACTGATAGCCGTGGTAACGCATCGCCAAAAACTGCGTCACACTTTCAAATTTACCAAAGGCCTCTATAAAATCCTGATCCTGAGTTGGTTGTGGGTCAATTCCCAATTTGAGCAGCAATTCATCATTACGGAAACGCAAAATATGCAGCGGGAAGGAGGCGGCCGCTACGACATCATAATAATCATCCCCCAAGCTCTCAAAAGCGGGTTCATATTCGAGAAACAGAAAAGGATTGGACATGAAGGCTAAAATTCCAATTCTCGATTATTTTATAGGTAAAAATTGGAATTGACAACCCCCTTAATCCGATCGCATAATCGCGATCGCCAATTTTCCAGCCTGATGGCTATTTGGGGATTAATCAGTGATTCTAGGGGGTAAGACCGGGTAAGGAATGCCTAACTCCCCAAAAGTCTTTTTAGCGCGGCGAATTAGGTCAGTTTTAAAAATAAACTCATCCCTAACATCCATGGGATAGCATCTCAGCTTGACCAAAGTTCCCCAAGGCTTCTCATTTACCACAACCAGAATGGGGAGGTTAAGTTGTGTATATTTGCTGGTCTGAGCCACTCTATATAGTATAAGGATAATGCGATCGATATCGGCATCATGGGCAAAATAAAAATCAACGGCGGTCTGTGCTTCTACTTCACCCTTATTAGCATTGATGATCGGCTCTGTCCACATTTTATTATGGGGAATGGTGACAATATCATCATCAGGGGTTTGCAGTTGGATCGCACGCAGTCCATAGCTGATGATTTCCCCATACTGACCATCAATAGTGACGCGATCGCCGACTTGATAAGGTCTTTCAAATAAAGCAATCATCCCAGAGATCACAGAACTGGCATAATCTTTAAAGGCAAAACCTACCGCCACAGCAGCAGTCCCAGTTATCGCCAACAGATTAGTGGAGGATAAGTCCAGAAACAAATTAATCAAGATCACCCCCGCTAACCCAAAAATAAAGGCTCGCCAGAAGGGTACAGACTGTTTAAACGCCAAACGAAACCGCAGCGGGACCTGTTCGGAAAGCCAGTAAAGAGACTTTTCGGTAAGTATAATACCGCCATAGGTCAGCAGAACAATCACGACCCCCCAGATAATTTTCCCAAAGGTGATATCGGCCAAAATTTGATTAGGGTTAGTGGCGGCTTCGCCGTTAGTTTCGGCCAATAACTGATATAGCCAAATGTCGATTAACATTTATACTCCCCACCCACCAGAAATTTATTGTTATCGAGATCTCGCTTGAGACGAGGGTAGTAAATACCATTGATCGCAAACCGTGGCGCAGCGCCACTGTTTCCCGGACGGCGGATAATTAAGCCATCACGGATGAGTTTCTGAACCTGAGTTTGAGTTGCACTCTCTCCCTCCCCTAAAGTCAGACACAAGTTAGGCAAAGAGATGGAACCATGTAATATTAAGGAAAACAGCAAAAAGCGATCGCTTTTAGTCAAACTGGGCAATTCTGGTATGCTAGGGCGATCGACCAACCAAGGTTGATCAGGATTTTCTCGCGTCTGGTTTTCCCCTTCTTCCTCCTCTTCCTCTTCTGGCGGCGGGGAAATACCCAAAGAATTTAGCCAAGCCTCAGCAGCGATCGCACGATTACCCTCAGACACATCTTCTAGCTGCTCAAAATATCGTTTTTCCTCACTACAACACCAGTTTTCCTGGGGTTCTTCTTCCTCACCCTCGGATTTTTCACGCCATTGTATATCTACCGTTTCCCATACGGGAGTTAACCATTCCTTGAGTTCGATCGCACTGAGAGGCGGAATTGATGTTTTCACACCGACCAAATTTCCCAGTTGACAAACTCGATCTAAATATAGCCAAGTCCAATGGTTACAACCAATCAGCCAAAACCTTGAGCGATCGCTAAAAATCGCATCTCCTAGCCTTTCAATTCCCTGCAAACCATCCACACAACGCAAAAAACACCAACTCAAATCAGGAATTACCACCAGCGATCGCTCACCCTGACTTGGCTGCAAAATACTCTCTTCTAGTTGTGATATAATAGTATAATTCTTAGCTCGCTCTGACCAAGGCAGCCATTGGCGAGTCAAACCCTCAATCGGTTCTGAGGAACTCAAAGTATCCCAAAACACGGTCGATATAGCTTCTACTGGACTCGCCAAAACCACCATAGCATTATCACATTCTGCCCCCTCCGACCAGGAATTAATCGCTTTTGACAATTGTGCGCGCAATAACTCCTGGTGAGGTAATGGTGTCTTCAACTCAGCCACAGCTTGTTTGAGGCGTAATAAATTGGTAGGTGGAATTGGGTCAAGTTCTATTCCCTTCAATTTGTCCCCCAACTCGTCAGCCTGCGCTTTAATTTTTTGATGTGCGCTGGGAAACCAAGCCCCAAACTGTTTAAAAATTTGAGCGATCGCCATTAGGAGTAGTTTAGTAAATCGGGAACAGACTAATAGACAAGGAAAAGACAATTGACAATCATCAATCATCAATTGTCCCTCCCGAATTTTCCATCAACTCCTAACGCATTTGCATAACGATCACCGATCGCGCTTCAGTTAGGATAGGTTGATTACCAGAGTAATAGGGTCCTTCTGGCAGCAATAAAGATTCTTTGGTATCAATAATAACTTGCCAATGTCGAGCCTGTAAACCTTCTGGTAACAAAAATTCGATTTCCTCATAGTGAGCATTAAATAATAGTATAAAGCTATCATCCATCACCCGTTCACCCTGGGGACCACGGGCGGGAATTTCCTCACCATTAAGAAAAACAGCGATCGCCTTAGCATATCCAGCATTCCATTGTTCCTCAGTCATTTCGCCGCCGTCTGGATTAAACCAGCCCAGATCATTAACCCCAGATCCGTGAATAGCTTGTCCTTGAAACCACTTACGGCGGCGGAAAATAGGATGTTGGCGACGGAAATAAATCAACTGGCGGGTAAAATCCAAAAGAGTCGCATTAGACTTAGGTAGATCCCAATCTAGCCAAGAAATCTCATTATCTTGACAGTAGGCATTATTATTCCCTTTTTGAGTGCGTCCCAACTCATCACCACTCACCATCATGGGCACTCCTTGGGATAACATTAATGTCACCAAGAAATTACGGCGTTGGCGGTTTCGCAACTCCAAAATATCAGGATCATCTGTTTCGCCTTCTTCCCCACAATTCCAAGATCGGTTATGGCTTTCCCCGTCGTTGTTATCCTCCCCATTCTCTTCGTTGTGTTTTTCGTTGTAACTCACCAAGTCATTGAGAGTAAATCCATCATGGGCGGTAACAAAATTAATACTAGCGTGGGGTTGTCGTCCATTATCCTCGTACAGGTCAGAACTCCCAGTTAACCGATAAGCAAATTCCGCCAAAGAACTATCCTCACCGCGCCAGAAGTCCCTGACTGTATCCCTATATTTGCCATTCCATTCAGACCATAACAGGGGGAATTTACCCACCTGATAGCCACCTTCTCCCACGTCCCAAGGTTCGGCGATCAACTTCACATTAGAAAGCACCGGATCTTGGTGGATAATATCAAAAAAGGCGGCGAGACTATTGACCTCATAGAGTTCTCGCGCCAAAGCGGAGGCCAAGTCAAAGCGGAAGCCATCAACGTGCATTTCCAAAACCCAATAGCGGAGGCTATCCATAATCAGTTTCAGAACTTGGGGGTGGCTAACATTGAGGGAATTACCGCAGCCAGTAAAGTCCATATAATAGCGGCGATCGTCTTCCACTAACCGATAATAACTAGCATTATCAATCCCCCGCAGGGATAGAGTAGGACCGCAATGGTTGCCTTCTCCGGTGTGGTTATAGACAACATCTAAGATGACCTCGATACCCCCAGCATGGAGGGCTTTTACCATTTCCTTAAATTCCCGGACTTGGTTGCCAGGGGTGGGGTCAGCACTATAGTTATACTGTGGCGCAAAATAGCCAATTGAGTCATAACCCCAATAATTTCTTAACCCCTTATCTACCAAGTGTCCCGGTTGAGATAGGAAATGATGAACAGGCATCAATTCGACTGCTGTAATTCCTAGGGATTGTAAATAGGCGATCGCCGCCGGATGTCCCAAACCCGCATAAGTTCCCCGTAACTCTTCCGGGATATCCGGGTGTAGTTTGGTAAATCCCCGCACGTGCATTTCATAAATAATTGTCTCATGTTGGGGAATATCCAGGGGCTGATCATCTTCCCAGTCGAAGGACTCATCTACAACCACTGCTTTCGGCACTAAATGAGCATCATCCAATTCCGAATAGCCTAAATCTAATTCGGGATCTTCCCATCGATAGCCAAAAATCTCCTCACCATAACCAATTTCACCATCCAAGGCTTTGGCATAGGGATCAATCAGCAGTTTATGAGGATTAAAACGATGCCCTTCATTCGGTGCAAAAGGACCATGCACCCGGAAACCATATCGTTGACCGGGGGCTATTCCCGGTACATAACCATGCCAGACAAAGTTTTCTACTTCGGTTAGGGGAATGCGAGTCTCTTGGTCTTTACTATCAAATAAGCACAGTTCAACTGCTGTGGCATTTTCACTGAATAATGCAAAGTTAGTCCCTTTACCGTCCCAGGTAGCACCATTAGTCTTAGCATTACCCGGCCAAATAGGTATATACATCGTGAAAAATTCCTGTTGTGAATGATTAATTAGCTTCATCACCCACTTGGGGCGGAAATTTTAACCAGATCCATTCTCCCTCAACTTGAGCGATCGCACCACCAGGAAAAGGATCACTTTGCGATCGGTTTGGGGCAGAAATTAAGCGGGTCAGCTTTTCAATTTGTTCAAAGTTAGTCCCTTTTCTCAGTACCTCCTCTAAAAGCCTTCTCATCACCCGACGTTGCAGGGCTAAGGGGGCTGATTTTAATTGGTGGCGATTTACTCTATAGCCATTATTACACGGTGCAGATGCTATAGCCACCCTATATAATTCATCCGCTTGTTGTTCCAAATATTCTACATCAGCCCGCAATAATTCCGCCGTTTGGGCTAGGGCTTGTTCAACCTTGGGGTTAAACTTATTTTCCAACTCTGGTATCAGTTGATGTCGAATACGGTTTCTAGCATAACTTACATCTGTATTAGTGCTATCTTCCCAAATTGGCAAATCTCGCTGTTGACAAAATTCTCCCGTTTCCTTACGAGTTATCTCTAGTAAAGGACGCACTAATATTGGCTTTGTTTCTGTCTCCCTCCCGAATATAGGACGACTCCACACCAAAGAACTTAATCCATCGGCACCACTACCACGAATTAGATTATATAATAACGTCTCCGCCCGATCGCTTTTCGTATGACCTGTTACTACATAACCATAATTATCAGTTTGGGCAATTTCCCCCAACACTTGATAACGCCACTCCCGCGCCGCCGCTTCTGTTTTTGGGATCTGTGGGGCTGTTAATCGGTAACAGGGGACTTGCCAAATTTTCCCCAACTGTTCTATATAATCAGCATTAGCTACCGAGTCGCGCCGCCACTGATGATCACAATGAGCGATCGCAATTCGCCAATTCCATTTCTCTTGCAAGTCTAATAATAGTCTGATTAAACACATCGAATCTTGACCCCCAGACACAGCCACCAACAGGCCCTCTCCAGACGGTAAAAGATTTCTGCTTCTCAGAGATATATGTACCTTAGCATGAACATCAGTCCAGGGTGTTTGACTAGCCATCAACCGAACCACGAACCCGCACCAATTGGTTTACTCCCCTGTCAACTATACCCCGAATGTTGTAGGATTTCTAGGAATTGCTAAACGCTCATATATACCCAATGGATATTTTACCAGGAAAATCTGGCAGCGTCAGGGTTGATGATAGGTCAGACCAGCACACCAGCTTCACCGTTTCCGTAGTCGTACCTGTTTATAACGAATTGGAAAGTTTACCGACTATCATCAGTTCTATTCACCAGAGTTTCACCGATGCGGCGATCGCCTATGAATTAATTTGCATCGATGATGGTTCTACAGACGGTTCCGCCGAATTACTCAAACAACAGGTTTTAACCAATCCTCACCTACGGGTAATTATCCTCCGTCGCAACTACGGTCAAACTCCCGCTATGTCTGCCGGTTTTAACCACGCCAAAGGTCAAGTCATTGTCACCCTAGACGGAGACCTACAAAATGATCCCGCTGATATCCCCCATTTATTAACAGAATTATCTAAGGGTTACGACGTAGTAAGTGGCTGGCGCAAACATCGTCAAGATGACTTCTTAACTCGCCTACTTCCCTCCAAAATTGCCAACTGGTTAATCGGTAAAATTACCGGAGTCCAACTTCATGATTATGGCTGTTCTCTCAAAGCCTATCGTTCCGAAGTCGTCCATGATCTGAAACTCTATGGAGAATTACACCGCTTTTTACCCGTTTTGGCTTTTATCGAAGGCGCGCGAGTCACTGAATTACCTGTGCGACATCATCCTCGCCGCTATGGTCGCAGTAAGTACGGTTTAGGTCGCACCTTTCGCGTATTAATGGATTTATTTACCATTGCTTTCATCAAAACCTTTCTCACCCGACCTATGCACGTTTTTGGGCTGCTGGGTTTTGTGCTTTTACTATTTGGTATCACCGCCGGAGGGTATCTCAGTTTCCTTCGCTTAGTATTGGGCGCTAGTATCGGACACAGACCTCTATTAATGTTGGCTGTTTTGCTCACATTAACTGGTATTCAATTATTGTGTTTTGGACTATTGGCTGAGTTACTTATGCGGACCTATCATGAGTCTCAGGATCGCCCTATTTATCGAGTACGAGAGTTAATTGAGTCCCCTGATAGTCCTACTTTGGGTCGGCCTGACCTATAACACCATCATAGCCCCTATCCTTGCCAAAACCTCTATACACAAAAAGTGGATTTTGTCAATACCAGGCTGCGGGGCTAGGGTTAATTTACCCCAAAACCCGTGCATCGGCTAACTCCAATTTACCCCAAAAACTTACCCAAAATCACGAGATAATCATGGTTCTAGCCGATATTTTGCGAATTTTGCATAATAACCCCTGGATTATTATTCCCCTAAAACTACCAGAACCCCCATTCTCTCGTCAAGTATTGAGAATAATTTGTCATAAATTTTGCAACAATTATTAACAATTTTTTGAATATCAAAATTATTCGGGGAAAAATATTTGTATCACTTATCTAAATCGGGGAATTTTCGAGAATTTTTCAGCAGCCAGTTGACAGATTTAACCAAAACCTGATAAGCTGATGCTATGATGGTTCCTTTTCTTAATGCCAAAATTGATGATTTGGCTATAGCCGGAGGGCGGGTTGATTAATACTCTCACCCCCAGACCTAGTTAATACTGAAACCCTGGGTTAAGGGCGGGTTGATTAATACTCTCACCCCCAGATGCAGTTAACGGTGGAACCCGCCCCTACATGACCTCCCTATTAACTATTAATAAAGACGGGGAAAATTTTACACATCATGTATTGTGGGTGAGTGTGGGGAGAGCGATCGCAGTTAACTTCTGTGGTAGGTTGATCGCTAATATCTTGTGGGGGATGAATGCAAATAGCAACTTGTCCGACACCTCCCATGAGGTCAGCCACACGGTCGATAATAGTATCAATTTGATGGAGAAGTCGATCGCCAATTAACACAGAGGGAGCAATAATAAAAAAGGTTTTGACTCCCGTTGGACTCGGAGCCATACCTAAGCGACATTCGGTTAAAATATCCTGAATTGACTGGTGTAGAGAGTTAGGGAAGCGTTGAATCAGAGTTTGATAAAAGGACTGACTGAGAGAGCGATCGTCAAATATGGGTTGAGATAACATATTAGATTCTTCGATATCAACTTCAATAAATGAACTTTGACTAGCTTAACATTTACTTACGGACTGCCGAAATGTATTTCAGACAAAAAGGGAGGCTGGGGATTTGTCCCCAGCCCTCTCCCATGGAAACTAGCCCTTTAAACACTAACAACAGATTGGCGATCGCCCACCTGATTAGCGTTGGGTTCTAGGGAAGATTGTAGGCGGTTGAGAGCATTAATGTAGGCCTGAGCAGAAGCTACGATAATATCCGTATTAGCAGCATGACCAGAAAAGACTCGTCCTTGATAGCGTAAGCGAATAGTAACCTCTCCGATCGCATCAATTCCCGCAGTTACTGACTGTACAGAAAACTCAATCAACTCATTAGGAACATTAACCACGCGGTTAATAGCTTTATAAACCGCATCCACCGGACCAGTTCCCGTAGCCGCGTCAGTCAACTCTTGGCCTTGAGGAGTTCTGAGGGTAACAGTCGCAGTCGGACGAGCATTATTTCCACAGGATACCTGTACTAACTCCAGGCGGAACAATTCCGGGGTTTGTTGAATTTCATCATTAACGATCGCTTCAATATCCCAGTTAGTGACTTCTTTTTTCTTGTCAGCCACATCTTTAAATCGGACAAAAGCCTTATTAATCTCATCATCAGACAGGTCAAAACCCAACTCCTGTAGACGATTTTGGAAGGCATGGCGGCCGGAATGTTTACCTAAGACAATCAGGTTATCATTCAATCCAATGGATTGAGCATCCATGATTTCATAGGTTAGCTTATTTTTGAGAACCCCATCTTGGTGAATTCCCGACTCGTGAGCGAAGGCATTAGCACCGACAATGGCCTTATTAGGTTGTACTAACATCCCCGTTAGGTTAGATACCAAACGGGAAGTTTTGTAAATCTCACGGGTATTAATATTGGTGATGGGAGCTTCTGAGTCAGCCGGACGACCAAAGAAGGGGTTAAAGAATTGTCGGCGCACATGGAGGGCCATAACTAGCTCTTCTAGGGCTGCATTTCCGGCGCGTTCTCCGATACCATTAATGGTGCATTCGAGTTGTCGTGCGCCATTTTTAACGGCTTCTAGGAAGTTGGCCACCGCCAACCCTAGGTCGTTGTGACCGTGGACGGAAATGATGGCTTGATCAATATTGGGGACGTTTTCCTTAATTCCGCGAATTAAACCTCCAAATTCTGAGGGGGTGGTGTAGCCAACGGTATCGGGAATATTAACTGTTGTCGCACCAGCCGCGATCGCTCTTTCTAAAACTTGATAGAGAAATTCGGGGTCAGACCGTCCAGCGTCCTCTGGAGAAAATTCGATATCCTGACATAACGATTTAGCATAGGCTACCATCTCGCTGGTGATGTCTAGGACTTCCTGGCGAGTTTTTTTGAGTTTGTATTTCAGGTGAATATCAGAGGTAGCAATAAAAGTATGAATGCGGGGATGAGCCGCCGGTTTCAGAGCCTTAGCCGCCGCTTCAATATCAGCTTTGACAGACCGAGCGAGACTACATATAATCGGACCGTTTTCGGTTCCTACGGTTTCCGCAATGCGTTGTACAGCTTCAAAGTCTCCGCTACTGGCGATCGCAAACCCGGCTTCAATAACATCTACCCCTAAACGCGCTAGTTGTCGAGCGATTACTAGCTTTTCATCAACGTTTAAGGTGGCTCCTGGGCATTGTTCTCCGTCCCGTAGGGTAGTATCAAAAATAATTACCCGATCTGGGTGAGGTTGAATGGTCATTGGTGTAAATCCTCCCATAGTCAACAGTTTAACTTAATAGTCGATTTTCTCAATCTGGTCTCGGATGTCGTTAAGATCTATATAGCGATCGGTAGCGTTGCGTAGTTCCCTCGCAATCATTCCTTCTGTGGAAACTACGGTGATATGAGTATTTTTAGAACGTAGCAACTCAATAGCTCGCTCAAAATCACCATCTCCGCTAAACAACACTACGCGATCGTATTGATCTACCGTATTAAACATATCGACCACAATTTCAATGTCCAGATTTGCCTTTTGAGAATACCTACCTGAACTATCATCATAGTATTCTTTTAAGATTTTGGTGCGGACTGTATATCCTAGGCTAATCAAGGCATCCCGAAACCCCCTTTGGTCTTGAGGGTCTTTGAGTCCCGTGTACCAGAAAGCATTAATAAAAATCAGATCGGCTTGTTCATGTTTAAAATAGTCCAAAACCCTTCGGGGATCAAAAAACCAGCCGTTTTTTTGTTGAGCGTAGAACATATTGTTACCGTCCACAAAAATAGATAGACGGTTTCTCAAGTTAGGCATACAAACTAAAGACCTAATATTTGTAGTAAAGAATTTAAACTAGATACTTTATCTTAGCACGTGAATACTCACTAAGTTTAACCCGAATTTATGACAAAATTGATATGTCATATCAGAGCCTATAATCCAACCTATGCCTAGGTTTTACTATCCTCCAATAGGCTAACAAAACCCTAATTTTCGAGTTGTCAGAACCATATAAAAATATCATATTGGCTGTTCAATATCCTAATTTCACGATAGTTTCACCTGAGTTTCACCTTTGATTATATTAGCTGCAATTGAAATCACTACTAGCCGATCTTACCCTCCTTTCAATGGCGGTTATGATCTTCAGGAGTTTAGTTAAAGCCAGACCAACAGCGAGCCACAGTAGTATCTTACTGCTAAAGTTAGTCAGCGAGCCATCAAGGTCTAAGATATAGCCAGTGCGACCGAGTGATTTCTGTGGTAGGTAATAATGCCATACTGGACTGATGACTGGACACCACAAACGCCACTAACTGACGAAATACCTAACTGGTACATTCGTAGCATGGGCGGCGCTTTGGCTGAAACTGACTAATAGTAGTGTTTTCTGGTCTCAATTTAAAATATAGAAGTCCGATTATGACCCTCATAATAGTATACAGTGTTGTGTGCTTTCCTGGCGCGGGCGATCGCCCTACTAAGCAGAAAACCCCTAAATTTCTTGACTCTCCAAAGCCCAGCGAGCTAGTTGGGTGCGGTTATGAAGTCCAGTTTTACCTAACATATTACTGATATGGCTTTCAATAGTCCGCTGGCTGACTTCCATAATTTTGGAGATTTCCCGGTTTCCCTTCCCCTTGGCTACCAACTCAACCACCTTTAACTCAGTTGGGGTCAACTCCACCCCCTCGCGAACTCTAATTTTTTGCGAGGCTTCGATTACGGATTTACGATATCGGGTCAGGCGTTCAGTTTGTCGCAGAGATGACTCTACCTGAGCCATTAGTTCTTCTGGATCAAAAGGCTTGACCATATACACATCAGCCCCGGTATTGAGGCCTTTAACCCGGTCTTCGCTTTGTCCTTTCGCAGATAGGAAAATTACCGAAATCCAACCAAATTGGGCATTTTCCCGGATTAGCTTGACTAGGGTATAGCCATCCATCTCCGGCATCATAATGTCACAAATTATTAATTCTGGCACTTCCTCTTCCAGTTTTTCGAGGGCTTTTTGACCATTTTCGGCAATGGTGACTTGATATCCTCGCAATTCCAGATAATCGCTGATCAAAATCACGAGGTTAGGATCATCGTCTACTAGCATAAGTCGCCTTGGTTCCGGTGCGACAGTATTTTCGTTCATCTGACTGTTCCGTTGGAGATCTGATCTGATTGGGGTACTGTTAACAATTTCGTAAAAGTTACTAGGTGCAGCAGTTGATAGGTGTTTTTGTCTATCATATCCGAAAATTAAACGACTATAGTTAGAATGGGACTCCTGACCCGATAATCATGATCAAGTTGATGCTCAACTTTGATTTTCTAATTCCGATAAACTTAATGGGTGGGTGAGAAAGGCGTACTCCTCTACAACAGTAGACCCGATTAGGTGTTCTTGAATAATTCGTTCAATCACTTCGGGAGTGGCGGATCTGTACCAAACACCATCTGGATATACTACTAAAATTGGCCCTTGACAACACACCCGCAAACAATTGGCTTTGGTTCTAAATATACAACCGGGATGGTCCGCTGTGGGACGGTCTAGGTTTAGTTCTTTGAGCCGATTTTTGAGATAATTCCAAGATTCGATACTGGCTGGCTTCGAGCAGCATTTCGGGTTGGTTTGGTCAGCGCATAGGAATATGTGACGTTGAATTTGCGATAAACCTAGGTTCTTAACCGTGACTGCTAGAGACCCTCCCTCGCAATACTCGGGGTTGTTAGTTTCCGGTTCTGGGTTTTGGGGATGTTCAATCATAAAGTTACGGATAATATGCTTGGATAATGATACCTGAGACCCAATCATCCATTATACCGAAGACACGGGAAACATTGGCAAGTTCACACTCACCCATAAGTTTTTGGCTATTTTCACTTTTCACTACCGGATCGGTTCGGAAACCCGTACAGTTGATGCTGTTGCGATCGCCTTACTCGATTAGGTAAATTAGCACTCAGAGGTTGAGAGTGCTAAAAACATCAGATGGACATCCGACCGAGATGGGCAAACTTGAGACAGTTTCCCTAAGTGGGGTCTAAATGCTGTTAACTCTCAGCACAGTGTTTGAAAATAGGAGGTAATTGAATGGCTGCTGTCTCTCTTAGTGTTTCTACGGTTAAACCCCTTGGCGAGCGTGTGTTCGTTAAGGTCAGTGCTTCAGAAGAAAAAACTGCAGGCGGAATTCTGCTGCCGGACACCGCTAAAGAAAAACCCCAGGTTGGCGAAATCGTAGCCGCTGGACCGGGACGACGCAATGATGATGGCTCCCGCTGCGAAATGGAAGTCAAAGTCGGCGACAAAGTTCTGTATTCCAAATACGCCGGAACTGATATCAAACTCGGCGGCGATGAATACGTCCTGTTGGCTGAAAAAGACATCCTGGCGATCGTCAACTAAACCGATAACTAATCATTATCCCACATTTTGACTCTTCTGTGGGTCGCTAGCGTGTCAAAACTGATTGACAGTCCTTTGTAGTATCCGAATAGCAACTGAAATAGGAACCTATGGCAAAACGTATTATATACAACGAAAATGCTCGTCGCGCCCTCGAACGTGGTATGGACATCTTGGCTGAGTCCGTAGCCGTTACTCTCG
Source organism: Limnospira sp. (assembly GCF_051859755.1). NCBI lineage: Bacteria > Bacillati > Cyanobacteriota > Cyanophyceae > Oscillatoriales > Sirenicapillariaceae > Limnospira > Limnospira sp. The sequence goes on along the minus strand of NZ_JBIMLI010000015.1, from coordinate 16,226 downwards.
GACCCAAAGGCCGTAACGTAGTCCTAGAAAAGAAATTTGGCGCACCCCAAATCGTTAACGACGGGGTGACGATCGCCAAAGAAATCGAACTCGAAGATAACATTGAGAATACTGGTGTAGCCCTAATTCGTCAAGCGGCTTCTAAAACCAATGATGCGGCGGGAGATGGAACCACCACTGCAACGGTTCTAGCTCATGCCATGGTTAAAGAAGGACTGCGGAACGTAGCAGCCGGAGCTAACCCCATTGAACTGAAACGGGGAATTGATAAGGCGACAGCTTTCTTGGTAGACAGAATTGCTGAACACGCTCGCCCTGTGGAAGATTCTAAAGCGATCGCTCAAGTTGGTACCATCTCTGCTGGTAACGACGAAGAAGTTGGTCAGATGATCGCTGAAGCCATGGACAAAGTGGGTAAAGAGGGTGTGATTTCCCTCGAAGAAGGTAAGTCCATGACTACCGAACTGGAAATCACCGAAGGTATGCGCTTTGATAAGGGCTATATCTCCCCTTACTTCGCTACCGATACCGAGCGCATGGAAGCTATCCTCGATGAGCCTTATATCCTGCTCACCGATAAGAAAATTACCTTGGTTCAGGATTTAGTTCCGGTTCTCGAACAAGTAGCGCGCGCTAGTCGTCCTCTGTTAATTATTGCTGAGGATATCGAAAAAGAAGCTCTGGCTACCCTGGTGGTTAACCGCCTGCGGGGTGTGCTGAATGTGGCTGCTGTTAAGGCTCCTGGTTTTGGCGATCGCCGCAAAGCCATGTTAGAAGATATTGCAGTTCTCACCGGTGGTCAAGTCATCACTGAGGATGCTGGTCTGAAACTGGAAAGCACCAAGATTGATATGCTTGGTAAAGCTCGCCGCATCACCATCACCAAAGACAACACCACCATTGTCGCTGAAGGTAACGAAGCTGGTGTTAAAGCTCGTTGTGAGCAGCTACGCCGTCAAATGGAAGAAACCGAGTCTTCCTATGACAAAGAGAAACTACAAGAGCGTCTCGCTAAATTGGCTGGTGGCGTAGCAGTTATCAAAGTTGGTGCTGCTACTGAAACCGAAATGAAGGATCGCAAACTGCGCCTGGAAGATGCCATCAACGCCACCAAAGCTGCTGTTGAGGAAGGAATTGTTCCCGGCGGTGGTACAACTCTCGCTCACTTGGCTCCCCAGGTCGAAGAGTGGGCAAGTAGCAATCAATTGACTGGTGAGGCTCTCACTGGTGCTATGATTGTGGCTCGCGCTCTGTTGTCTCCCCTGAAACGGATCGCTGAAAATGCCGGCGAAAATGGCGCTGTGGTTGCTGAACGGGTGAAAGAAAAATCCTTTGATGTGGGCTACAATGCAGCTAATGGCGAATATGTCAATATGTTCGAGGCTGGTATTGTTGACCCCGCTAAAGTGACTCGTTCTGCTCTCCAAAATGCCGCTTCTATCGCTGGCATGGTGTTAACTACCGAGTGTATCGTCGCTGACAAGCCAGAACCCAAAGACAACGCGGCTCCCGCAGGCGCTGGCATGGGTGGCGACTTCGACTACTAAGATTTAAGTTAGGATATAGGTTAAGGTTTCGGGCTGCCTTTGGGTTGGCCCCCCTTAATCAAAAACCAGGGACTCCGATACTATCGGGGTCTTTTTTTGTCTCTGGCCACCTTAATTGATAATTAATACTTTTAGTTATTCACCATATTATTGATTATTGATAATAAATTTAAGCCAATATCTAAGGTTATTTGGCTAAAAGTCCTGATATATATGGCTTATAGCTATTCGTAACAAAACTTAACTTGCATTTTATTGAAAGTTATTTACAATAAGGCTTAACAGCTTATTGAGATACTTATGCAATAAGCTGGGAAGATGTATAACGTTGTAGCACTATGCAGACTTACGAAAATCCAACCGTAAAATATGACTGGTGGGCGGGTAATGCGCGCTTTGCTAACCTGTCTGGGCTATTTATTGCCGCCCACGTTGCTCAATCAGCCTTAATTGCATTTTGGGCTGGAGCCTTTACCCTGTTTGAGGTTTCCTGGTTCGACCCCACCCTACCCATGGGAGAACAAGGGCTAATTCTGCTACCTCACCTAGCCACCCTGGGATTAGGTGTCGGGGATGGTGGACAAGTGGTAGATACTTACCCTTTCTTTGTGGTGGGAGCCGTTCATTTAATCTCCTCAGCGGTATTAGGTGCGGGAGCGCTATTTCACACCTTCAAAGCACCCGAAGATTTAAAAACCGCCCAGGGTCAAGCCCAGAAATTTCATTTTGACTGGGAAGACCCAAAACAGTTGGGCTTAATTTTAGGGCATCACTTACTGTTTTTAGGTATGGGAGCCTTATTGCTAGTCGCCAAAGCTATGTATTTTGGCGGACTGTATGATGCAGCCACTCAAACCGTCCGTCTGGTAACAGAACCTACCCTTAACCCCGCAACTATCTATGGCTATCAAACCCATTTTGCCACTATCGATAATCTTGAAGATTTGGTTGGGGGTCATATTTATGTAGGGGTGATGCTCATCGCTGGCGGTGTTTGGCATATCTTAGTTCCCCCCCTCAAATGGGCGAAAAAAGTCCTGATTTTTTCAGGAGAAGCTATCCTGTCTTATTCCTTGGGTGGCATTGCTTTAGCGGGTTTTGTGGCGGCTTATTTCTGCGCGGTCAATACTTTGGCTTATCCTGTGGAGTTCTACGGTCCGCCTCTGGATATTAAACTCGGAATTGCGCCTTACTTTGCAGATACAACAGTCCTACCAATGGGCGCTCATACCCCCCGCTGTTGGTTAGCTAATGCTCATTTCTTCTTAGCATTCTTCTTCCTCCAAGGACATCTTTGGCACGCTCTGAGAGCCTTGGGATTTGATTTTCGTCGGGTTGAACGAGCTTTAAACTCTATCGAAGTTTAAGTCTGAGCAAGTCCCCCTAGACGGGTGGGTGGGTCAGTTTCATCTCTGGATATCTATTGACTCATCCACTACTCGATTAGAGATTATTTCCCCCCCCTGGTATCATATCCTTTCGCCAATGGAAATAGGTTAAATGAATTGTCCTTGTTGTTCGGGAGAATTACTGCTACATTGTAGCCATCATGGCTTATATTGGCAATGCCAAAATTGTCGCCTGACTTTGCCAGCTTCAGAAACTCTTGACCGACTCTTATTTGAGGCTAGTTATTCGGAAAAGCACTCCCCGACCTGCCCTCATTAATCGATACAATTGCCCGGAAATATCATTAGGAGAAATTCATGGCTGTCTTACATGATGCAGTGTGGTTAAATGTCAGTCCTGCTTTCCAAGAGTTTAACCAACCCTGCTTAAATTTTTTGTCTCAATCTGCTTATCTTAGCCAATATAAGTATTATCTGAGTCTGGATGAACCGCTGTCATTTAATACGCCATTAATTTGGCTCCATAACTATCTCAAAAATTGTGATTATCCTGTGCATTTAATTGGACATGGTATGAGTGGATTGTTGGGGTTATTATATGCTCGTCAACATCCAGAAATGGTGCGATCGCTTACTTTAATTTCTGTGGGGTTTTATCCGTCTGTTGATTGGCAGGCTCATTATTATGTACAACGACAACTTCTCAATTGTAGTCAACAAAAACTGTTAACTCAAACAGTTTATAACCTCTTTGGTTTTCAATGTCCTCCCATTACTAAAAAATTGATTGGTATTTTGAAAGAGGATATGATTAGTTCCCTGTCTCCCCATACTTTATATAAACGGGTCAGTTTTTCTCCTGGTGGTGTCCAGGTTCCTTTGCTGGTATGTAGAGGCGAACATGATGTGGTTATTGACCAGAATTTATGGCAGGGGTGGTCAAGGGTTTTTAAACCATGCGATCGCCTTTGGCAATGTCCAAATGGTCGCTATTTTTGCCATTATTTTGACCCCCAAAAAGTCGGTGAGACTATTGTTAATTTTTGGGATAATCTCCTGAAATCTTCAGATGTTATCTGCCCCGCCGATTCTCTTATTTATGACTGAATAACATAATCGACTAATTTTCCTTAGAATGCCTGAACTGATTACAGTTACAGCAAAGATTGTGCTGACACAATTCACCTCAATTTTACCCAGGAGATAATCATGACTGAACCCGCATTAACACCAATTAACTATTTGCCCATTAATCCCATATTTCCATTGTTTATATTCATGACATTGATGGGATTTATTTACTCGTGTATTGTCGCGATAAAAGATGGATTAAAAAATGTAAAAAAACTCCATGATATTCCCTGTAGTCGCTGCGCTTTTTTTACGGGAGACTATCGCTTAAAATGTACCGTTCATCCCTGTAAAGCCTTATCAGAAGAAGCAATTAATTGTAGAGATTTTGAATTAAACACCGGTCCGGCGCGGAACCGACCACCTTTAGAAAAATAACATACCAGCATAGTCGGGTGTTGAGGATTTTTGGCGATCGCCCCTGACTTGACTCTAACTCTAGGGAAATGGGCATTGAGCCTCAATTCCCTTTTTTGCTGTCATAACGGCAGCTTGGGGAATTTTTGAGGAAATCTTAAAACTGTGGTATCGTCCCGAATTATTAAGGATTGTAAATTTTGAGTGCTGACAATGCCAGTGAAGGCATATAATTAACCCTTGGCGAAAAATCAGAGACCGGGAGAAATAGGTTAAACCAAAATCTAATTATCCATACTTTACATGATCAGGGATAACTACCACCTAAATACAAGTTCGTTTATTGTATTAGATACGGAAGGAAAAAACAGCTTAACCGAAGTGGCGATGGTGGATAATCAGGGAGCAATTTGCTATCAAGCATTTGTTGCCAAAAACCATCCAGAACCGACATTTAGGCTGAACATTGCCACACTGCTAGATATAGTTAAACAAGTCGATAATCTGTGCCATAATCAAGTAATAATCTGCCATCATGCTGAACATGATCAAAGGATATTAGAGCGCAGTTTTGAACAAGTAGCAATTCCCTATCCTAATTATCAATTTATCTGTACCTGTAAGTTAGCCAAACAGCAGTTACCAAACCTTCCCGACTATGGATTAAGTTATTTATGTAAAACCTTAGACCTGCGATTAAATGGCGATCGCTTTGATGATCGCTATGCTCACCGTGCTAGTTATGATGCACAATTTACTTACAAACTTTATCGTTATTTAAACCCATTAAAATCACCCAAAATGTCTGAAAATATTGCCCAACTATACCAGAATACCCCTAATCCTTTCAGCAGTATCCGAGTTAATACACCCTTTGAATATCACCCGGACTATGCTGATATTTACAGCCATCAATTTGACACACTGAAAGCCGTAATTCATGAAATCAAAGAATCCCCCAACCATCAAAGCCAAGGAGCCATAGTTTTGGGAGGACCGGGTTCTGGTAAAACCCATTTAATGATGCGACTGGCTCAACAAGTCCTGAAGACAAACCGCCTATTTTTTATCCGCCACCCGACTAATGCTGAGGCGGTGAACTACCATACATATACGAGAATCCTAGAATCATTTTCGGAAGAAATTACCCAGAAGAAGCTGACGCAACTCGAACAGTTTTTTGCGAAAAGTTTTGTCAATATCCTGAGCCAAACTGACTGGGTAAATAGCGAAAAAGGTAGACTAATGATCGCTAAACTACAGGATGATAACCTATCGCTATATGAACGGGTAGGACAACCGGGAACAGACCGCTATCGCAAAAATTGGGATGCGATAGAAAATAAAATTTTAGGGTGGTGGCGGGCTAAATATGGACTCTCCACGGACTACAGTTCCCAAGTCTTAATAGGGATTATACGGTTCTGTAGGTATACGGAAGTTAACCGAAAAAACCTAGTGCGCTATTGGTTATCTGGGAATGGAGATGCTGACTTCTCGGAAGAATTAAACCAGGTGGGATTAAAACCCTGGGGGGAAGATTTTAACCGGGAAGAATTTGCCCTAGAAGCTATCAAAACCCTAGGTCAACTGTCCCTATTAGATGAACCGCTGATTTTAATTTTTGACCAACTGGAGTCCCTATTTGAAGCACGTCACCAATCAACCTTAGAAAGTTTCGGTTCGACGGTGAAGGAAATTTTAACCCACGTTCCGAATAGCTTAATTATTCTGAATTTCTTTCCTGACCGTTGGGAGCGTTTTCAAGAACAATTTGATGGTTCAGTGATAGACCGTGTTTCTCAGTCTGTGGTGACATTGGGAAGACCATCTAAAGCACAACTGCATCAATTACTCAAAACTCTCTGTCAACTGAAAATTGAAACTAATTCCCCCCACGCTACGGTTGATATTGAAGTGCTGTTTACGAAAAAGGAACTCACAGAAATTGTCAATCAACCCTCAATTCGCGCAGTTATCAAACGTGCTTCTGACTACTTCCGCCATAAGGTGCAGGGTGTTCCCCTACCGCCAATTATTGCACCCCGGAAGGCTATCACAGTGGAGGCGGTGCAGTTTAAACAGCAATTACAAGGACTTTATCAAGCGGTACAAGAGGTGATTAAAACCTTCGATAATCTGACTCTATCTCCCCCGGAACAGCAACTACCGGAAACGGAGGAACTGGAATTAGATTTGGAGGATTTGCCTGAAGAAGAGAGACAGGAAAAGGCGACGGAAGGGCGACCTATAGAGCCGGAAATTGCCATAAAAGCTGATGCGGAATCGGAAAAATTGGTCGATTTGCAATTAGATGAATATTGGCAGAACCTGTTAAACCAATGGGAAAAGGACTATGATAAACCTCGCGTTATTAGTGATACGGATGATGTGGGTAAACTAATGGCGATTGTTTCGGCATTTAATAACCGATATCCGCTGAAGGTTGAACAACTGTCATTTGGACAGCGAAAAATACCAGAGCATTTGTGTATTAAAACAGGTCAACAAACTTATGTGCTGGCATTTTTGCATGGTTCAGGGAGTGCGTTTACTGGGAGAATTAAAAATTTTAATCGATTGGCTCTTGCTCATAAAAAAATGCGGTTTCGGTTAATGCGGGATGCTGTGGAACCGCCGATAAGGGGAGATGTTGGTCTGCGAGAAATTCAGATACTTGATGCGGTTAACCATGGGGAATATGTGATTATGGATAGGAGCGATCGCATTTGTTTTGAGTGTATATATCAAGCGATTATTGATTGGGAAAATCGCGAGTTTGCTGTAGGGATAACTCTGGAAGATATAGTTGATTTTTTGTCGATGAAACTGCCAGATTATTGGTTGATTAAGTGCCTGAGTTAATGGTAGAATGGGGGAAGCGATCGCCCCACTTCCTGAAAAAATGGTCGGACCAGTGGCGCGGCGGGGGGTGGGTATCAATGACAAACAGCAAGGGGTCTGAATTAGCACGCTATGCGATCGCCCCAATATGAGACAATAGAAAACGGTATACCGGAAACTAGAGAAACAATTGTGAGTCCAACAGCCGTCACAACTGATACAGCCAAAATATCCCAAACCAGCCGTCGCGCCGTTTTTCCCTTTACGGCGATCGTTGGTCAAGAAGAAATGAAATTAGCCCTGCTGCTGAACGTGATTGACCCCAAGATCGGCGGCGTAATGATTATGGGCGATCGAGGTACAGGTAAATCGACCACCATTCGCGCCCTAGCTGACCTGCTACCAGAAATAGAGGTCATAGCCGACGACCCCTTTAACAGTCACCCCAGCGATCCTGAACTGATGAGTGATGGGGTCCGAGAACGCATGAGTTTATCCGAAGCCATCCCGGTGACCCGTCGCAAGGTACAAATGATCGACCTACCCCTAGGGGCGACAGAAGATCGGGTTTGTGGAACCATTGACATTGAAAAAGCGTTGGCTGAAGGGGTAAAAGCCTTTGAACCGGGACTATTAGCCAAAGCCAATAGGGGTATCCTCTACGTTGACGAGGTAAACCTTCTCGACGATCACCTAGTCGATGTCCTACTAGACTCCGCCGCCAGTGGTTGGAATACGGTGGAAAGAGAAGGCATTTCTATCCGCCACCCGGCGCGTTTTGTCCTGGTGGGTTCAGGAAACCCAGAAGAAGGGGAATTGCGACCCCAATTATTAGACCGTTTTGGAATGCACGCGGAAATTCGCACGGTGAAAGAACCTAGTCTGCGAGTCAAAATTGTGGAACAGCGGACAGCCTTTGACCAAAACCCGCCGGAGTTCTTAGGAGAGTATCAACTATCCCAGGAAGAACTACAACGGCGCATAGTAGAAGCCCAAGAGAGACTATCGGGGATTAATATTGATTATGATCTGCGGGTGAAAATCTCTCAGGTCTGCTCAGAATTAGATGTAGATGGACTGCGGGGAGATATTGTCACTAACAGGGCGGCGAAGGCTTTAGCTGCGTTTGAAGGGGCTACAGAGGTCACTGTTGACCATATTGGTCGGGTGATTACTTTGTGTCTGCGCCACCGACTACGGAAAGATCCATTGGAGTCTATTGATTCTGGAAACAAAGTCCAGAAGGTGTTTCGCCAAGTGTTTGGATTACCCGAACCGGATCAAAATTAGTTAACAACATCACAGGCAACTTTGCCTGTGTTACCGTATCGGGTTATGGTGGTTCGGATTATGGGGTTGGACCCCGGTCTAGCAACTTTGGGGTTTGGGATTATTGAATGTCACACTTGCGAAGAAGCTAGGGGAGGGTCTTTGTTCTCGGTGATGGACTTTGGGGCGATTCAAACTGAGGCTAATCAACCCCTGGGCGATCGCCTACAAACTATTTATGCTGACCTCCATACCCTACTCGAACAATGGCAACCGGATCTTGTCGGTGTCGAAAAATTGTTTTTTTACCGCATGGGAAATACGATCGCAGTTGCTCAAGCTAGGGGGGTTTTGCTGTTGGTTTTGGCTCAACGACACCTTCCTATATTTGAGTTTACCCCGGCTCAGATTAAACAGGCATTAACCGGATATGGTAATGCTAAGAAATATCAGGTGCAAGAGGCAGTAGCCAGGGAGTTAAACTTACAGGCGATACCTCAACCGGATGATGCGGCGGATGCTTTGGCGATCGCTTTGGCGACTTGGTTTGATCATGATCGGGTTTCCGATTCAATTTTAAGCTGATTGATAATCTATGTCTAATCTCATTCTGACTTCTCAAGAAATTGCTCAATTTCGTTCCCAATTGGCTGAATATTCCTCGGCATTACAAGCCTTAGATATGATTGAAGACTGCGAGGGTGATATCGAAGATGCCGCGATTTCTATGGCGATTAATGTCGGTCAATCTCCCACTACATCGGAAAATTGGCTTGATGGTTTAGCCAAGCGCCACCGAGTTACTATCTGTGAACCTAGCTATCAAGAGGATTTATTACAGTCCAATATAGCCCCGATAGTCGCTCATTTAATTTACCAAAATCAATGCCCGCCACTACTGGTCACTCCCGTGGTTATTTATGTGTTAAAAACTGGGGTTGAACAATTTTGTGAGCCTTTAAAATACAAAAAAATTTAACTGATAAATACTGACCGTAGAGCCTTAACCCTACGGTCTTTTGGCGTGTTGGTCTACTGATTGGCGCGGGCATCTTGAACCGCTGCCCAAAATAGTAGCACTGATAGGGGTATACTCAAGGCTAGAATCACCCCTGTGATTAATCCCCCTAATTCCGGTTCCCCAGAGGAAAGTTCAAAAATTGAACCAACGGCGGCGATCGCTGTAATACACGATCCGGCTAATAATAAACCACTTTTTGGCGTTCCAACCATGATCAGTTTTGACCCCACATTATTTAACTTGTTGAGTGTAATCGTGCTATTTAACCGGCTTGACTGCTTTCGGAGAAAACTTATATTTAGCCAATTCCTCATTCAGGGCTAATTGATTGTCAACGCGATCGACAAATAACACCCCCTGTAGGTGATCGATTTCATGTTGAATGGCTCGACAAAGTAACTCCGTAGCCAATATGCTCCGAGGACGGCCGTTTTCATCCTTAAAGGTAACTTCTACCTCTTCTGGGCGGACTACATCCATATAAACCCCTGGAATACTTAAACATCCTTCCTGGAAAGGTGATAACTCGCGGCTTGACTTTTTGATGGTGGGGTTAATCAACACTAGGGGGGGAGTCGCTGCATTATCAGGTTCGCAGTCAATCACGATTACCTGTTTGTGTACCCCTACTTGGGGAGCGGCTAAACCAATACCATCGGCACTATACATGGTTTGTAACATCTCCCGCACCAGTTGCCGAATTTCATCGTCAATGCGCGAAACCCGTTTGGCTGGCTGTCGCAAAACGCGATCGCCCAAATAGTGAATATCCAGGGGGGGTTTTTCTAACTTTTGCTTTTCCACCAGAACTTGAGACGTCATGAAATCCTTACTCGCTTTCGTTAACACTTATTCATATTTGATTTTAGATCGCAATCGGGGTTTGGGAGAGCGATCGCTACATATTGGATCTCAGTATCCTGGCTAAGATTCTCAATCACCCCCAATAATTAAATTTTTGCTAAGTTTTCCTGTATTTGAGCCAAATCGGTTTACGTTTAAGTCTTTTATGGCGATAATTGACTCTGGATCAAAAAATCCACCAGCTTGCGGCTGATGGATAACTCACCTATTCGTAGCATCTCAGTTGTTAATGTATCAGTTCCCGACTATTTTGACATCACCTGACCGGGTGATATTCGGTAACTAGATATCCTCAAAACAGGGGGGATATTCTTGCTCCACCATTTGCTAGGGGGTTTCACAGTGTACCTCCTCCTGTTTTTAGCCTCGTGGGTGAACTTTCACAGCTTGACCTAGAGAGTAGACAATTCAGATTCTGGCTGGAGTCCCCATTGACTGCATCTCTGTAATTCTCCATCCTAGGTAATAAGCTAAAAATCTTCCTCAACTCATTCTCAGGAGATTAAGACATGGCATCTCTCACCTATTTTGCTCACCTAAGACAAAAAAGCGATCTAATCAACAGCCCCACCTGTGCATACCCCAACAACCCATCACCCGTTGAACATAAGCAGCAAAACTCCCTTAACTACGTCCCTAGTAGCCAAGAACTTAAACGGTTTATTGGTTGTAAAGCTGGCGAGGTGATCAAGCAGATGAGGGTTTGGGGTTATCACCAAGTTACCCTCAACATTCCCAAAAACTTGATATCAGTTAAGACAGACCAAGGTTCGATCAATTTCCAGCTTTTGTCCTATGACACGATTATTGCTAATGTCAATTGCGATCGATACTAATTATTTCGAGGACATCTGACGCGCCATATCCCTAAACATATTCATGTTGGGACCGGGACGACGACGGGTCGCTGTGGACTTGGGAAGTAAGTAGTCTGTAGCAAATGTCATACCCTCCGGGGTTTTGTTCATACCACCATTTAGGGGCGCAGACGATGGGGCTACCTTAGCCACAGCAGCCGGGGCTGGGGTGGCAGGTACATCCGCTTTTGCTGCTTCTGGGGATTTCTTCGCTACAGATTTCTTCGTTTTTTCTGGCTTGTCAGCTTTGGGGGCTTCAGCTTTGGGGGCTTCAGCTTTGGGGGCTTCTACTTTGGGGGCTTCAGCTTTGGGGGCGACAGTTGGACTCGGTTCTGCGGTGGTTCCCTTAGCCTCATCAAACTCTAAAAAATAATCAGATTTTTGACCACGCCCAAACAGTTTACCAATGGCTAACATTAAACCTACTCCGTTCAGTTTTTATAAAATTGACACTCATTGCCTAACAAGTTAAATTTCAGATTAAAATTATCTGCAAGGTTTGTCCACAATTGTTTACAAAATTTTACAAAAATCCCATCAAGTGAGGGTAATTTGTGACAATAAGAGGCAAAATTGAGATAATTGTTTACACTTATTCACAAATTCTCATAATTTCCACATGAAGAACAATCAAGCCCTTAATCCGGTTTTACTGATTCATGGTATTTTCGACACGATCGCCATTTTCCAAGTGATGTCTAGGCATCTGAGACAAAAAGGCTGGGAGGTTCATAGCTTCAACCTGTGTCCCAATTACGGATTAAGTGGCATAGAATGCCTAGCAGAGCAAATTGTCGAATATGCTGATCAAAACTTTGCCCCCAATCAACCCTTTGACCTGGTAGGTTTTAGTATGGGGGGAATTGTCAGTCGCTACTATGTACAGAAGCTAGGGGGAATTGAACGAGTCCAAAGATTAATTACCATTTCGTCCCCCCATAACGGAACGATGACAGCTAACCTCTATCCAACCCAAGCGGCGGCGCAAATGCGCGCCAACAGCCCCCTACTGTTAGATTTGAATAACAATATAGGAATGCTCGATCGCCTCAATTTTACCTCAATCTGGACTAGATTTGATCTGATGATTGTTCCGGCGAACAGTTCACACCTAAATTTGGGCGAGGAAATTATCCTTGATGTGCCACTACACGCTTGGATGGTTAAAGATCCCAATTGTATCGCAGCAGTGGAGAAGGCTTTGAGAACTGCTCTAAAATTCCAACAAGGCAAAGTGATTTAAAATCTTATGTATCCACAGCTATCATTATTATCGAATCCAGCGGTAGCAGCGATCGCTATTAATACCCTACTATTGGGAATTGTCGCCCTACTACCCAAAAAACTCTTAACCCCCTCTGGTATTGTACACGCTTGGATTTTAGGCGTGTTAGTCTGGGTAAGTCTCCAAGGACCCGGATATATGGTGGTGGGGTTTTATTTCGTGATCGGATCAGCAGTGACCCGCATTGGGATGGCTGAAAAAGAGGCGGCGGGTATAGCCGAAAAGCGATCGGGTGCTAGGGGACCGGAAAATGTCTGGGGATCTGCCTTAACTGCGGCGCTTTGTGCTTTGGGAATTTGGGGGTTAAGGGGGCTGATGGTTGATAGTCCCATAACTGCGATCGCCACACCTTTACTGATGTTGGGATATGTTGCCAGTTTCAGCACTAAACTCTCTGATACCTGTGCCTCAGAGGTCGGTAAAGCCTATGGAAAACGAACTTTCTTAATTACTACCATGCAGCCAGTGCCGCGCGGTACAGAGGGCGCTATCAGCCTAGAAGGAACTGTGGCTGGTGTGGTAGCATCCCTAGCCATGGCTATGGTGGGCTGGTCAGTGGGTTTAATTGATGCCATGGGGCTGTTATGGTGTATAATAGCAGCGTTTGTCGCTACTAACCTAGAAAGCCTGATCGGAGCCACTTGGCAAAATCAGGTGGGGTGGCTCACCAATGAAGTCGTCAATTTTATCAATACCCTAATCGGGGCGATCGTTGCTATCGTGTTAGCAGTTGTCTATTTTCAACTCCCGATTCACTTTTAAACCCCCAGATTAGCTCAGTATTAGCATACCCAAATCCCAGATCATTGCTATATTAGGGGTAGACCTCATCTGGGGTGTATACTCCAGTTAGATTAACAACCACGTTCAAATTACTTTTACCTATGTCTCAACCATTTTTGACCATTAATGATAACGACTCTCTTACCCTGAGTCAATCATTACAATATCTCCAAAATTCCGGCAAGTTGCAGGATTTTCTGGCTAATATTCTCAGGCAATATGTAATTGATAAAGAACTGCAATCTCGGGATGAAGTTAACTCCAATGCAGCCGCCATTGAGCAAGCCGTGATTAATTTCCGCCTGGAACGTAATCTCAGCGACCCCCAAGCCTTCCAAACTTGGCTCGATGAAAACCGCTTGACCTATAAAAGTTTTCATGACCAGGTTTCTAATGGGTTTAAACGAGAAACTCTCAAACTCGCAGTAGTTAAAGAGAATTTGGAGGAATATTTCCAAGAACGCAAACCGTTTTTAGATTCCGTAGTCCTGTCACGAATTGTGGTTGATGACTATGAAATGGCTGAAAGTTTAAAAAGCAAAATTGCCTCGGGAGAAGGAAGTTTTGAAGCCTTAGCGCGGGAATATTCTCTCACCACAGAACGCCGGGTTAATGGCATGATGGGAGCCGTAAGTAAAGCCACATTACCAGATACCTTAAAATCTACCATTGAAGGGGCTAAGGTGGGTCAAATTATCGGACCTTTTGAAGTCGAAGGGCGCTGGTGTTTGTTCAGAATTGAAGAATTTATCGACGTGACTTTGGAAACCAAAGGCATTAAAAAACAGTTGCAGGATGAATTGTTCGATCGCTGGATGAATGAACAACTAAAAACCCTGACTGTGAAAATGCAAATTGGTGATTAATTTAGGGCTGTGGGAAAGCCCTTTGCAGTTGTTCAGGAGTCAACTCCTCCAAAATGGTCATCTGAAACAGGCTGGAACCTATAGTATTTAGATAAGCGTCATTTAAGTAATTGCGGTTATCTAACTCTCGGCGAATATGTAGGTTAAAAAACGTCAGGCTGAGTGCTTTTAAATAGGGATAAGCGAAGTTGGGGTCAGGACCAATAATTTCTGGGGGGATGGGTAATTGTCCCCCCTCTTCTTGTAAAAAGGAGAAGTGAGTCCCTCCCTCAAATAACACTAGGATGTTGTCAGAGTTGGTTAACCAGGTGAAAGGCTCAATTTGTTCTGCAATGGCTGGGGTAATATAATCATTGGTTCCTGATACGATCGCCACTGGGATATTAATAGCAGCCATTCCCCTTTCACCAAAAACTAAGCTGCTAAAGGGATTAATAGCGATCGCTGCTTTAATTCTAGGGTCCCGAAAGTTCTGACGTTCTAAAGCCACTTCCAAAGCTCGACATTGGAGGATAATTGATAAATTGAGGGTAATGCGCCGATTGGGAAGATCAGGACAATACTGGCTCAGTATCTGGGGGTTCAATTTCGCTCCCGCTAAGGCTAACACCGTATACCCCCCAAAAGATTGACCAACTACGCCAACATTTTGCAAATCTAGCCTTTCTCGCCAAAATGGGTCAGAAGCTGATTTTTGTTCCAGTAAGTCTAGTAAATAACTAATATCTGTGGGGCGCGCGGCAAATTCTGAAGGGTTAGGAGGTTCCTCGAAACCTTGTAAAAATCCTTCAAAACGATTAGCACTGGTGGCGATATGTTCGGGAATGGCTACCGCAAAACCATGGGAGGCGAGATGTTCGGCTAAATAGCTAAAGGTTTTTGGGTCTGACCCTAACCCGTGGGAAATAATAATTAGGGGGGCGGGTCTGTCTATATTTTCCGGTAAGTATAAAAACAGTGGCGAAGGGCGATCGCGATTAGGATTGAAAAATACTACCTCTGCTTCTGTCCAGCTATAGGGTCCCATAGTCCGGGGGTTAGGAATGGTGAATCTTTGTTGCGGTCTCCGGTTAGCACTATTTTCCGCCGACCTCTGCTGTGAGATTTGCTCGATAATTGTCTGATCTCTAAATAACACCTGAGTTGTTTCGTTGATCAAATCGATACTAAAATCTAAATCAATGCGAATTTGAGGGTCAGGAAACTCCTGGAGAATACCCATAATCGTTAGACCTTCTGGACGTTTAGAGGCTTGAGCGATCGCTGTTTTTAGAGCCATATAACCATTTTCGCCGTCTCCAGTATTCACCACTCTACCCATGCGCCGCAAAATGGTTTCTCCTGTTGGCGAATTTAAAAACCGATCTATACTCCAAGGACTCGCTTCAAAAGGGGATTTTAAACCTCTTCTTAATCCTTCCGGGTCTTCGATATTCAGTAAATAACCATACACAAATAAAAGCGGTGTACTCTCCCCAGACTCGACAAATTTTTCCAGTTCAGCTATGGAAATTGAGGTGTTTGCTATACCATAGGATATGATCATCTCCTCCGCGCTGTGAGCGGGGCTTACTGATGCGATCGCACTCAAAATTGCAGAAGATAAACCCACCCCAAATATTTGCCATACAGACGAAAACCATTTACCAGCCACAGCCATAAATTCCAATTAATCCATAATCTAATAACTTTCGCTAATATATCAACCCGAATCGATTTAAATTTTAAAGTATTGTTAAGAATTGATACATTTTTATTGATAATGCCTCGCAAATAGTTGACGAGATTATGGGGGTTGTGGTATCCTCCAATAAATCGTTACCAAGGGCTTATTGTGTCCTTATCCGAAAATAAAGCCTACAACCCTGATTCTATCATAATCCAGAATATTACAGCCTGTTCAGAAATCATCTGATCACCTCTCAAAGTCCCTCTCCCTTTCTGGGAGAGAGGTGTAGGGTGAGGGCAATGTATTACAAAGTCCCTCTCCCTTTCTGGGAGAGAGGTGTAGGGTGAGGGCAATGTATTACAAAGTCCCTCTCCCTTTCTGGGA
>NZ_JBIMLI010000014.1:0-58287 GCF_051859755.1 Limnospira sp. | reverse complement strand
TGAAGTCCTCACCGGGTAGTTATTTCGCCCATTTCAGCTCTATTTCATACCCGAAGGTCTCGCACCATACTTGGTATGGTAGCGCATCGCCCTAATTGGTTCAACTAATCTGCGATTAAATTAAGCTCTCGGATGTTGACACCTATTGTATATCACTTCTGGAAAGTTTGAACCAGAGCTAATATTTCTCGAAATTGGGCTAATTCTGAAGAACAGAGCGACCATAGCACGCGATCGCTTAGAATTTAACCGGTTGCTAGTAGATACTGGGGGGCAATATGGCTATTTTACATGGAACTTGGCGGATTAACCCGGACGATAGTTATGTCTTCATTTGGGGGGAAACTTGGCGGGGGGGTGGCGCACAACAGGACAACCCGTCGGAAATAGCGCCCTATAGTTTCGCTATGACCGAGGAGGAACTCTCCCAATGGTCTCTCGGGCAAGATATAGCCTTATCTAAACTCTCTCCCGAGACTATCACAGAAGCGATCCCCCTTCCCACCCATATTGACAGCCATACTGGTCATCTTACCCCCATTCATTCCGCCGCCACAGAAGCCGCAGAAGCCGCAGATATCTACCTGTATCCTTGGTTAGTTACCGGGTATCGGCTGAACCCCAGTGATGCTTTTGACCTGTTCGAGTCCTTACCTTTAGGTGCGATAGATTTAGACTGGTTAGGAGAGGATGTCCGGTTTTGGTCTCATGTAAACCGCTGGAGTTTAGACCTTCTGGCTAGGCGTAAATTTTTACCTGTGATTAGCGCCAGTGACTCAAAAGCGATCGCCCAATGGCAGCCCATTCTTGATAGTGCCACAGATCGCGCCCGCCTGTTAAAATTTGCTGGCTTAATGCCGACCGTTTGTAGAATGTCCGGTTTATCGCCCCTACAGCCACAGAAGGGCTCATCTATCTTTTCTGCCCTATTTTTGCCCGGAAGGGCTGAGGATTTGATATTAGGGGCTTTAGGGGCAATCATTGATTGCCAGGTGCGTCCTATTGCCCAAGAAGTCGAACGCAAAGCCTTAACTAATGTAGCCATTCTCACCCCTGTGGTTAGAATGTGGTTGCATGGTTTAGCCGATGATGCTGGCGGCTACATAGAAGCTGATACGGAGGAAATAGATACCCTCCAGACCAGCTTAGAGAATTGGATGTTTCCCCTCCAACAGTCTTTGGTCGAACAAACCCTATTTAGGGCGAGTTTTAGTCTGCAACCTCCCCAGGGAAAAACTAAAGACTGGCGTTTAGAATATGGTTTACAGGCTATTGATGACCCTGATTTTGTCGTTGAGGCGGCGACTATTTGGGAACACCCAGTTGAGGCTTTTATTTATCGGGAAAGGACGATTCGTTATCCCCAAGAAACTCTCCTGGCTGGTTTAGGATTAGCTTGTAAATTATATCCGCTGATGGAGAAGAGTTTGTCAGAAGCTAGTCCCCAGGGCGGCTGGCTCGAATCTGGTCAGGTTTATGAGTTTATTACTCGTGTAGCTTGGCGATTTAATGATAGTGGCTTGGGGGTCATTTTACCACCAGGATTAAGTAATCGTGAAGGTTGGGCGAGTCGTTTGGGTTTGCGGATTAAAGCAAATACTCCTAAGGGTAAAACTCAGGGTAAAATTGGCTTAAAAAGTCTGTTAAATTTTAAATGGGAGTTAGCCATAGGTGGTCAAAGTTTATCTAAGGCAGAATTTGACCGTTTGGTGGCAAAAAATAGTCCGCTAGTTGAGGTTAACGGTGAATGGGTCGAGTTGCGAGAACGAGACATTAAAGCCGCTCAGGCTTTTTTTGCGAGTCGGAAAGAACAGATGAATCTTTCTCTGGAAGATGCTTTGCGTTTATCTACTGGAGATACTCAAACTATTGAACGACTCCCTGTCGTTGATTTTGAAGCTGGAGGGAAGTTGGCGGACTTGTTAACTGCTTTAACTGATAATCGTACCATTGATGCGATCGCTACTCCCCCCACTTTTAAGGGAGAGTTAAGACCTTATCAAGCCCGAGGTGCGGGTTGGTTGAATTTTCTGCAAGAATGGGGTCTGGGTGCTTGTTTGGCTGATGATATGGGGTTGGGAAAAACCATAGAATTGATTGCTTTTTTGCTACATTTACAGCTACAAGAAAATCTGATAAATCCAGTTTTATTGGTTTGTCCTACCTCCGTTTTAGGGAACTGGGAACGGGAAGTTAAGAGGTTTGGACCCAGTTTAAATACCTTGGTTCATCATGGAGATAAACGAGCCAAAGGAAAGGCTTTTCCCCCGGCTATTAAAGGCAAAAACTTGGTAATTACTAGCTATGCTTTGACCTATCGAGACCAGTCCGAATTACAATCAGTAAAATGGCAGGGTGTGGTTTTAGATGAAGCGCAAAATATTAAAAATCCCGAAGCCAAACAATCGAAAACAGTCAAGACATTAGAGGCAGATTTTAAAATTGCTTTAACTGGAACTCCCGTAGAAAATCGGTTATCTGAGTTATGGTCAATTTTGGAGTTTTTGAATCCTGGTTATCTAGGACAACGACCATTTTTTCAGCGTCGCTTTGCTATTCCCATTGAAAAGTATGGGGATACTGAATCATTGCAAATTTTGCGATCGCTCGTACAACCTTTTATTCTGCGTCGCCTCAAAACCGATAAAGATATTATTCAAGATTTACCCGAAAAGCAAGAAAATAACGTATTTTGTTCTCTTTCCAAAGAACAGGCTAGTTTATATCAAAAGTTGGTAGATGAATCACTCTCAGAAATTGAATCTTCTACCGGGATACAAAGACGCGGGATGATTTTAGGATTATTGGTAAAATTAAAGCAGGTTTGTAATCATCCCTTATTATTAGGTGCGAAAACCAAAGCCAAGAAAGAATCGCCAACCCTAAACCCTAGCTATTCTGGGAAGTTGCAGCGTTTAAATGAAATGTTAGAGGAGTTAATATCAGAAGGCGATCGCGCTTTGATTTTCACCCAATTCGCCGAATGGGGTAAACTCTTAAAACCCTATTTAGAAGCCAAGTTAAATCGAGAAATCCTGTTTTTATATGGGGGAACGCGGAAACTTCAGCGAGAACAAATGGTCGATCGCTTTCAACAAGACCCCCAGGGACCTCCGGTGATGATTTTATCTCTCAAAGCTGGGGGAGTCGGTTTAAACCTAACCCGCGCTAACCATGTATTTCACTTTGACCGTTGGTGGAACCCAGCCGTAGAAAATCAAGCCACCGATAGGGTATTTCGGATTGGTCAAACTCGCAATGTACAAGTGCATAAATTTGTCTGTACCGGAACCTTAGAAGAAAAAATCCATGACCTCATAGAAAGTAAACAAGCCTTAGCCGAACAAGTAGTTAGTTCCGGCGAAGACTGGCTCACCGAAATGGATACCGACCAACTCAGAAACCTATTGATTTTAGACAGAAGTTCCATTATCGAAGAGTCCGAAGAAACCTAAACTTTCCTCCGTCCCCTCTCCGTCCCCTCAAACCAACAGACCTACCGCTGGACTTCTGGGTAATTCTCCATATTTTCCCCTACAAGTCCAGCATAAGTTAAAAAAACCTAACAAATTCCCTTCAGTTCAACAGCCAGTGATAGAGTACAACTGCAAAATTCGATGAATTAGTATCGAACTGGGTATTTTGGGAGGACTAATGACAGAAGTTTATATCGTCTCCGCCACACGCACCCCCCTAGGTAGGTTTGGGGGGGGGTTATCTGGATTTTCTCCGGCTGACCTAGGCGCTCATGCAATGAAAGCCGCACTGGCGAAAGCTGGGGTTTCCGGTGAAAACTTGGATCTTTATATTTTCGGAAATGTGTTGCGAGCAGGACACGGACAACTAATACCCCGTCAAGCTGCTTTGAAAGCAGGTATACCCGCTACAGTCGATGGATATGCCATTGATATGGTTTGTTCTTCTGCTATGATGAGTCTGATTAATGGCTGCTACACTATTAAAGCCGGAGAGGCTGATCTAGTGCTGGCAGGGGGGACTGAGTGTATGTCGCAAACGGGGTTCTTTTTGTCTCACCGCGCTAGGTGGGGTTATAAGTTCCTTATGGGAGCCCCAGAGCAGTTGATGGATATTCTGCTTTATGATGGTTTGACAGACTCTACTACCGGAGACGGTATGGGGGATGAAACTGAACGTTTGGCGGCTGAACATGGTTTCAGTCGTCAGGCTTTGGACGAGGTGGCTTTTTACTCCCAAAAACGCGCGGCGGAAGCTACCGAAAAGGGATTGTTTAAAAATGAAATCTCCCCCATTGAGGTGTCTAGCCGTAAGGGAACTCAGGTGATTGATACTGATGAGGGTATCCGCGCTGAGACTACTTTGGAAAGTTTGGCTAAGTTGCGTCCAGCTTTTCAGAAAGATGGGGTCTTGACTGCTGGGAATAGTTCCCAAATTTCTGATGGTGCGGCGGCGATTATTTTGGCTAGTGAGGCTGCTGTACAAAAGTATGGCTTGAAACCTCTGGCTAAAGTGCTGGGAGGCGCTTGGGCTGGTGGTGAAAGTTGGCGGTTTCCAGAAGTGCCGATTTTCGCTACTCAGAAATTACTGGGTCGCCTGAAAATGTCGGTTAATGATTTCGATTTGTTTGAAAATAACGAGGCTTTTGCTGTTAGTACCTTGTTATTTGATAAAATGTTGGGGGTCTCTCAAGATAAGTTGAATGTTAATGGTGGGGCGATCGCTCTCGGACACCCTATTGGCGCTTCCGGTTCCCGCATTGTTGTGACTTTACTTAATGCTTTGGAACAACATGATAAGAGTTTGGGTCTCGCCGCTTTGTGTCATGGTACTGGTGGCGGTACGGCTTTTGCTATTGAGCGTGTCTAGTTTTTTCGGTTTTTTTAAGGAGGATAAATGGTTTCTTTAGGACTTGAGGATAAGGTGATTATTGTCACTGGCGGCGCACGGGGTATCGGCGCGGCTATTGTGAAGTTATTGGTCGAGTTTGGCGCGAAAGTTGCATCTATTGATGTCATTGACGGGGAAACTCCCCCAGGTGGACTGGCGCTTAAAGCTGATGTCACTAAGTTGGACAGTATGGAGTCCGCTGCTAAGGAAATTGGCGAGAAGTTGGGGACTGTTTATGGTGTCGTCGCTAATGCTGGTATTACCCGCGATAATTTCTTTACTAAGTTGACTGATGAAGATTGGGATCAGGTTATTGCTGTTAACCTTAAAGGGGTGAAAAATACCATTCAGCCTTTTATTCAAGGTATGTATGACCAGAATGCTGGCTCTATCGTCGCTATTAGCTCTATCTCAGGCGATCGCGGTAATGCTGGACAAACTAATTATGCTTCCACTAAAGCTGCTGTCATTGGGATGATGAAATCTATCGCACGGGAAGGCGCTCGTTTTAATGTCCGCGCTAATGCGATCGCACCCGGTTTTATTAATACCGAAATGACTCAAAAAATCCCTGATAAAGTCCGCGATAAAATTACCGCAGAAATTCCTTTCCGGCGTTTTGGTGAACCTGAAGATATCGCCTGGGCTGTCGCTTTTTTACTCTCTCCTGTCGCTAGTAGTTATGTCACCGGAGAGGTATTGCGTGTTAATGGCGCTCACCATACCTAGGCTTTTCATCGCGGTTAGCTACTCCTAAATGGCGGCGGGTTTATTAGTCGGATTTCCGTTTTTCAAAACCTCCACTATAACCCGCCACTCCATAATCCCCATAATTCGCGATCGCTTGTTCAAAACTCACACTATGTTAAGTTTTGTAAACAAAAATTAATAAATGTTGCGAAAAATTTTTTTTGGCGGGGTTGCTTGCTTTTGTCGCTGAATCGTGGTATTATATTAGATAATCGGAGTATTGACATTTTTTTTATTTTTGCAAATATCCAATTATTTAAGAATATGTCAATATTGTACCACTACTCCCCGCCACCTGTCAACCCTATTTCCGAATTAATTATTAATTGTAGGGGCGCGCCTCTGCTGTAAATTCTCAATTCCCCACGACCAGAGCTATAAACCCGCCCTACCCCAGCGGGGAATTACAGGGGAAGGGGGAAGGGGGAAGGTGCGTCAGTTGATAATTATCCGGTTCTCATCGCCATAGTCGGGGGGTCTGACGCACCCTAAAGTCGGGTGATCAATTATCCCGTTAAGAAGCCTCAGACGGACGTATCCATAAACGATTATCAGAAGTAGCAGCAAACAATTTCCCTTCACTAGCAGCCATAGCCACCACATTATTAGCATGACCAATTTGCTGCCAGATCAAATCCTCGTGGACAGTATCGCGCATCCAGAGATTATTGTCAGAAGTAGCAGCATAAAGTTTTCCACCCGTAGCAGTTAATCCCACCACATTATTAGCATGACCAATCTCGACCCAAGGAATATCCTCAGTATTGACCTCCCGAGTCAATAACTTATTATCCGAAGTAACGGCATAGAGATTACCGTCACTGGCGGTCATGGCTATCACCTTCTCAGCCTGACCAATCTTATCCCATTTGATATCCTCAGCCACCCCTTCACGGACCCAGAAGGAGCCATCTTGGGTAGCAGCAAATAACATATTATTAGCGGCAGCCATAGCGACAGCCTGATTAGCCTGACCAATCACCTGCCAGTTAATATCCCCAGGGACAGCCACCCTAATCCACAACTTATAATCTTGAGTAATTGCATAAAGGGCACCATCCATGGCAGCCATAGCGACCACATAGTTAGCATGACCGATGTGTTCCCAATTTATCTCTGTTCTATTAATACTCATTAACACCGACTCCTTCAGTTTTAAAGATCTGATGGCAGACCCATCATAGCCAAATAATTAACAAAATCAACCCCATGCCGACCCTGGGATGCGATCGCCCAACAATAGCCTTTAGACATGGGGTTGTTTGTGCCTATAGCCAAAAACCCAAACAATCCCTAGTTAGGACATAGCTTGGATAATAAAGTCAAAGTAAGGGGCTGCCTCCTTAGCATCTTCATCATCCAAAAGCGCCAGAGATGCTTCCTTGAGGCAACGGATAGCCTCTACCATTCCCGGCATAGGAACACCCAGAGAATTGTACATTTCCTTAACCCCAATCAAGCCAATGCTTTCAATAGGATCTTTATCTCCAGACAGAATGCCATAGGTAATTACACGCAGATACCAGCCATAGTCCCGCAAACACAAGGAACGTTCCCGCTGTCCAGCGGCATTACCACCGGGGGCAATAAAATCTGGGCGCTTCTTCCACAGTTGTGCACTAGCACGGTCAACAATCTTTTTTTCGTTTTCGGTAAGTGTATCGACAATCCGCAACCTTTGCTCACCAGTTTTCAAGAAATCACTAATATTCTTGAGTTCCCCAGTGGTCGGGTAACGGAGTTCATCGTCGGCCTTGAGAATAACTTGGCTTACTACAGTCATCGTTTTTCAAACAGATAAACAATAATTTCCGGTCGAGATAGCCTTGACAGCCTACCCCCCTATTGAGAATGGTACATTAAAGTTTCCCCTCATACCGATCCTAGTCTAAATGCTGGGGGTTATCGGTACGGCTTATGCTTACTAGTATTATTCAGGTTGACCCACTGATATATTCTGGCGATCGCATCATGAACAGATTGTCCCGGTCTGAGGGAGTCGTTAACTCGCGCTTTCCCATAAGGCTTCCCCTAATGGCTCTCAGACCACTAACATTAAGTAGTTTAGCGATTCAGGACTACAGAGGGCTACAGACACCAACCGAAAAAACGCTTATCCTACGAAAAAGCCTCCCAGAGGTTTTCACCTGCTCATTTCACACTATCGGATTTAAAAGTATGGCAACTTGGCAGCAAGGTCAACAGATAGAAGTCTCAATTACAGATTTAGCAGAAGGCGGAAACGGAGTCGGACGATATCAAGACCGAGTTGTGTTTGTCCCAGATACGGTCCCAGGCGATCGCGCTTTGGTCAGACTCACACGGGTTAAGTCTAAATACGCAGAAGCCAAAATACTTAAACTGATCACAACGTCATCATCCCGTATCCGTCCCCATTGCATTGTTGCTGACAAATGTGGGGGCTGTCAGTGGCAGCATATAGATTATGATTTCCAACTAGAAGCCAAAAGGGGTTTAGTAGTTAATGCGTTAACCAAAATGGGGGGATTTATAGAACCACCAGTAGCCCCAGTTTTGCCCTCCCCTCAATCTTTAGCCTATCGCAATAAAGTTACCTATCCCCTACGATTATCTTCTACAGGTCAGGTACAAGCTGGATATTATCAAAAGGGGAGCCATCGGTTAATTAATTTGAATCAGTGTCCGGTGCAAGATCAGCGCCTCAATCCTTTATTGGCTAACATTAAACAGGATATCCAAAATCGCGGGTGGCTGGTTTATGATGAACAACAACACACTGGCACTATCCGCCATCTTTCTTTTCGCATAGGGCGGCGCACCGGGGAAATTTTGCTCACTCTTGTAGTCAAAGATAATAAGTTACCACAACTTAAAGAACAGGCTGATATCTGGCTACAGCAATATCCACAATTGGTGGGAGTTTGTCTTAATATCAATAGCGATCGCACTAATGCTATCCTTGGCAAAAATACCCATTGTCTCATCGGCAAACCTTATATACATGAGATATTTGCTGATTTAAAGTTGCGCTTGACTTCGGACAATTTCTTTCAAGTCAATACGGAAGCGGCGGAATCTCTGTTATCAGCTATTTCCTCGGAGTTGAATTTGCAGGGTCACGAAATTCTAGTAGATGCTTACTGTGGTATCGGCACGTTTACTCTACCCCTAGCAAAACAATTAGGACAGAATTTCCCCCCAGGAGAAATTAGGGCGATCGGTTTGGAGTCCCAAGCTGGGGCGGTAGAACAAGCTATTTCTAATGCTGATTTAAATGATATTAATCATGTAGAGTTTCGCGTCGGTAACGTCCAAAAACTCTTGCCAGAAATACCATTTCAGCCAGATATAGTTGTGCTAGATCCACCCCGACAAGGATGCGATCGCACTGTTATTCAAACTCTCTTAAATCTACAGCCTCAACGCATTGTTTATATCAGTTGTCGTCCCGTTACTTTGGCACGAGATTTACAACTACTCTGCGAAAACGGCATTTATCAACTCACCAAAGTACAACCTGCCGATTTTTTCCCACAAACCTCCCATGTTGAATGTGCAGCCTTTTTGACTCTTAGTCACTAATCTAACTCATGCCCAAAAACTCCTCCCACCCCTTCCTGTCTCTCTCTGATTAATTCCCAAATTTACTATTGACATATTATGCGACTTGACCTATAATAGTATCATGGGAAAATGTGGGCGCATATATATGGCTGTACTGGCTAGGGCAGCCCAGAGGGGTCAATCTATTGCCTAATTCTGACTTGAGTCCAAAACAGTTGCATAAGACCAACTCCAGTGAGACCAGCAACTATAGTCCAGGAGAGGGTCAAGCCAATAACATCTCCCAAGAAAAAGCCTGTCAACTGTCGCAAAATGCCACCTAATAGCCACCCTATAGGTAATCCCACACTCCAACACACAACACTAGCGACGACCCAGCGACGACCCCAAAATACGGACTCTCGCAAAGCCCACCATTGAAACAGTCCCAACGCCACACCGACCTTGAATCCTTCTATGACCCCATAAAACAGACGGAGAAACAGGTTAAGGGTCCGCGGTGCCATCCAACCCATAGCACCCATAGGAGTTAACCCCATTAAACACCAAGCGATCGCACTAACGAAAATCCAACGCCAGGGGTAAGAAATATGGTGACGGAGGACAAACCATTGCGCGCCGCCAACACTCAACCCACCAACAACTCCGACCAACCAATTAACATCAGGACGTTCTCCCACTTCTATCCATAGCAAACTGACCAGAAACCCAGCCACAGTGACAGCGACCCACTGGACCAAAAATCGGCTTTCAGCTTTAACCAGGGAAACGGACTGACACAGCCACCACATAATTAGCTAGAAAAGCGATCCCAGCAGAAGTATTCTAGTAGAGGGTCTGATTTGTCATAGCATACCAAATCAGCAATTAATTCAGCGGTAATAGGGGCTAGTAAAATACCATTACGGTGATGACCTGTAGCTAGGGTTAAATTCTCAAAGGGACTCCTACCCAAGATAGGTAATTCGTCGGGGGTGGTAGGGCGAAAACCGGACCAAAATTCCTCAATGGGAAACTCTGCGAGTCCGGGATAAAGTCGGGTAGCCTCTGAGAGGAGAGTATTTATTCCTTTGGGGGTGAGACTCTTGTGAAAGCCGACATTTTCAGCGGTAGCCCCCAGGACGATTAAACCATCACGACGAGGTACAATATAAATACCAGACCCAAATAGAACCTGTTTTAGGGGTAGTTGGGAAATATCACTAGGGACTCGCAGTGATAACATTTGACCTTTTATGGGGTATACTGGGATAGGTAGGATTTGACCTGACCAAGCTCCGGCTGCGAGAATGTAGTGGGAAGCGACGATCGCTCCTTGGTTAGTGTTGATTTGCTTGATTTTATTAGTGGTGGTGGCGATTTCTTGGACCTCTACACCATCCCTGATTTGGATGCCTAATTGTTGGCTGGCATGAATTAGCGATCGCATTAATAGGCGGCGGTTGTCAACTTGACCATCTTGTGGAAACCACCATCCTCCAACCACTTCTGAAGTTAAACCGGGTTGTTGAGTGATCAGCTGATCAGCTTCTAGCCAGATAGCGGGACTTTCAGGAGTTTGTGGTAGTTGTGTTTGGTGGGGATATTGGTAAACGGGGGCGAGAATACCACAAGGCCAATAACCGGTATCTAAGCCAGTGAGGTCTTGAATTTGTCTAGTCCAAGGTTGATAAAGCGATCGACTACGGAGGGCTAAATCAAGCAGAGGACTTGGGGGAATTCTTTCCGCCTGGGGTGCTAACATCCCCGCCGCCACATATCCCGCCGCCTCTTGAGTATTGCGGCTACAGACGGTGACAGTTGCGCCTCGCCATTGGAGAGCGATCGCCACAGATAACCCAATAATACCACCACCTATAACAATTATATCACTTTTTTGATGACTTGAGGTAATCATTGTTAGTCACAAATTCTGAATTATGAATTAATTTAGGTAGATCAATGTGGGTCTCAATTTTTTTTCTTGTTGTTGGGGGTGTCGGTTTGAGGAGGGGAGTGGCTGTCAGAAGACTTTAGGGCTTCATCTAAAACCATTCTAGCAGCTTCAGCATGGCTACGCGCTTCCCGGTAGCGGAGGTTAGCGACCGCAAAATTTTTCAAAGCCTTAAACCCTTCTTTGAGGTCAGTAATTTCTTCCATGGTGGTAGTTTGGTCACTAAAGAGGATATCAATTTGGTCACGGGCTTTTAGGGCTTCTTCGCGAGACTCCATCATTTTTAACTTGAGTGAAGCGAGGTTGCTAAGGGTCTGGACAGCTTCCGTGACAGCATCTTCTTCTCCAGTAGTTGCCATAGAGGTTTCCTTAACCTCCACAAACTGCTCTGGACCAAAGCCATCTTCCAACTCAGTGGGTAATTTTCCATCATCCATAAGTTCCATAAGTTTATCCATAGCCTGGTCACGGGCTTTAGGGGAGTCTTTACCCCGGACAGACAGGATAATTTCTGGACTTTGGGGGAGGGTGTAGCGAACCATATTGACACAGATTGCCTAGAATGACTATTTAGATAAATATTTTAGCAGAATCCGAACATGAAAGAACAAGTTATTCTCTGGTTGAACCGCCTTTTGGTAGCTGATGTGTTTTTGGTGTTATTGAGTTTCCTATGGTTGGCGATCGCTGTTTTGGGTAAATCTATGGGGGTTAACCTGGGATTAGAACTTTGGTATCAACTCTGGGAACCTGTTTTCACTCCGGCGATCGGTCTATTGATGGCGGGTGCGTTACTAATCGGGGCTATGAATCAAATCTCTAAATGGTTAGTACGTCCTGACTCCCAATCATAATCTATCATCCCCCTAAACAGTTAATGATTAATAGTCGATAGTTGACTCTCCCAATTATCGACTTTCTCTTTTACCGATACTCTCCCAACTTCCGACTTCTAAAAACCGCGACCTTTTCAAGTCAACGGGGAAACTCCTATGTGGGTAGGTTATATTTTACCGACTTCCCCAACTTGCGACTTTCTGTTTGAGGAAAACTCTCCCAACTTCCGACTTCACCAAACCGCGACCTTTTCAAGTCAAGCTGAAAACTCCTATGTGGGTAGGTTATATTTTACCGACTTCCCCAACTTCCGACTTTCTGTTTGAGGGAGACTCTCCCCAATTACGACTTCACCAAACCGCGACCTTTTCAAGTCAAGCTGAAAACTCCTATGTGGGTAGGTGATATTTGACAGACTTCCCCGACTTCCCACTTCGGAAAACCGCGACCTTTTCAAGTCAAGCTGAAAACTCTTATGTGGGTAGGTGATATGAGAGTAACTCTCCCGACTGGTGACTTTCCGTTTGAGGGAGACTCTCCCAACTTCCCACTTCGGAAAACCGCGACCTTTTCAAGTCAACGGGGAAACTCCTATGTGGGTAGGTGATATGAGGGTAACTCTCCCAACTGGTGACTTTCTATTTGAGGGAGAGTCTCGGACCTGTGAGGGTTGAGAAGATGAACTGACATAGGTTTAGGGTGATGCTTTAACCTCGACAAAAATAGTTTTAGCTGTTTCGGTATCTAAAGCGACCCGTGAACGTCCGATTTTGATAACATAGGAGGGAAAACGTTGCTCTAAAAATAGAGGTACTCCTGGCATAACTCCCATAGCAAAGAGTTTATGTAGGATAGTGTCCTGTTGGGTTTTAATCTCGACAACGATCGCATCTACCCTCAGATCCAAACTCACGAGAGAAATCATTAAAAATTCACCCCAACCAGGTCCAGTAAAAAATTCGCACCATATCCCATGGTAAAAGCAAAAGGTATAATCAATGCTACCATAATCAGAGTAATTTTCAAACCTTGTTCTTTAACCATTACCTGAAACTGCGCCACACAGGGGAGAAACAGAGTCAAAACTATGGCGGTAACTACTAATTGATTACCTGTTAATATACCAGTTTGAGTTAAATCAAAAAGTCCCGCCGCGCCATAATCACGACGAAAGAAACCATAGAGGAAAATAGGTGCGACTTCTCGAGGTAGTCCCAAGGCTAAAGTAATGGGTTCCAATAAACCAACCAACCAGTTAAAGACTCCGGTTAAATGACCAATCCAAATAAACACGGAAACCCAAATAAATAGGGGGACTATTTCCCAAAAATATCCCTTCATACGCAGATAGGTTTTGATGAGGATATTCTGTAACTTGGGTATTCTCAAAGGGGGAACTTCCATATAAAATTCGGATCTATTTCCGGGAATAATCCGAGAAGTTAATGCGCCGACTATTAGAAAAACGGAGAGGATAAATCCCCCCCAAATTAATAGGGCTGTTGGTTTCATGGAAAGCAGTCCTAAAATCACGCCCCACTGGGCGGCACAGGGAACAGCTAGGGCGAGGAGAAAAATGGTAATCATCCTCTCCCGACGAGTTTCTAGGGTGCGGGTGACGACAGTTGCCATAGTATCACATCCTAAGCCTAATACCATGGGAATTACCGCCCTTCCTGATAAGCCTATTATCTTAAATAACTGATCTAACATGAGAGATAGCCGGGGTAAATATCCACTATCTTCTAATAGGGAAAACATGAGAAAATAAGTCCCTACTACGGGTAAAACAATAGCGATCGCATAACGAACTCCTAGAGTAATAATACCATAATCATTAGCCAATAAATCCTGGAATATCTCTAGGGGAATTACGGCGGCTACGAAAGCATCTACCCTGGGATTAATATAGGTTTCAAAACCGCCTTCAATTAGGTCTACTAGAGTCCCCGCGCCAAACTCACCGACAAATTTATAAACGCCGAAATATAGGATGATTAAAAGTAGAGGAAACCCGGTAATCGGATTAACTGTAATCTGGTGCAATTTTTCGGCTAGGTCTGAGGTGTCGGAGGCTGATTCGGTTAAGACTTCTTTTTCAATATTCCCGGCTTTTTCTTGTCGGGTAATGGCGATCGCACGACTAATAGGAACATCAAGACTGACCTGGGCTTCCATAATAGCCAGATCGTATTCTTCCCGATAGGGGCTGGTTTTTATGGTCTCCAAAAATTGGGGATCTCGCTGCAAAATTAGTAGGGCTAAACTTCTATGGGAGAGGGTATAGGAGGGGAGACTATTATCTTTCAATAACAGAGATTCGATGTGAGCGATCGCTATTTCTATGGTCGGAGGATACACTACTGGACTCAACATAATCTACTACCTTGGTTTTTAATTCTTGAACTCCAATATTATGGGCTGCAGCCATTAACACTACGGGAATACCTAGCTTTTCCTCTAAGTCTTCAGCATTGATTTTAATACCAAGATGGTCGGCTTCGTCAATCAGATTAACTGCTAATAAAACTGGTAATCCGGCTTCTAGTAATTGTAGGGTTAGGTTTAGCATTCTCCCTAAATGTTGGGCATTTACTACATGAATGACCAAATCTATCCCCCTAGTCATCAATAGGTCTCGACCGACTTTTTCTTCTTCGGTAATGGGTAAGAGAGAATACATCCCTGGGGTGTCTATAATGGCGATCGCTTTGTCTCCAATTATCATGTCTCCTGTGGAAATATCTACGGTGGTTCCCGGATAGTTGGAAACTGTGGCATAATGGCTAGTTAGGGCATTAAATAATACGCTTTTTCCCACATTCGGAGAACCCACTAGGGCGACTGTAGGCTTATTTGACACCGCCGAGAAATGGCGATCGCTTTTCGGTCTCCACCACTTCCACCAATGTCTCGGTGAGCTAGACGTTTTACCTGAACAGTTTTTAGAGCAGTAATTACAACTCATGTAGATTATTAGTAATAATTTACTTTTATTTAATCCATGAATTATAGAATATCACTACAATATCGTCAATCACAAAAATTCCCGGTTTCTGGCTATAAAACATAATCTAGGATTATCTAAACATGGTTTTAGATACAAACATTAAATCATTCTGTAAATTTTGGGATGATAATGGTTCTCATTATCGCAGAAAATCTGACGAGAGAATCGGTACTTGACAAGCCCCAATGTTAATGATAGAGTGGAATCTATAGGTTATGCTCCTCTTGGTGTGGGTTATGTCAGCTACAAGAGAGATTATAGGAACCCAAAGCCAGTAAAGCCGTAGTGACATTGACCAATTTCGGGAATAGAGACTCGAGAAGATTTCGCCGCGATGCACGAGTATTTTTTAGGCCAAAATTAGGGGGCTTGACAAAATTCCACATTTATGCTAATCCCCGTCAGAGTTGAAGTGGTGAGTAAGTAGATGTTTGGTAATTAATTCCGCCGCCAATGCGTTTCCGGCGATATTCCAGTGGCTGTCATTAGGTCGGTAGAGTCGGGTAGTCTGGGAAACCTGCCTAAAATCATCTAATAAGTCGATATAGTTGATATTGTATTGAGAAAGGCGATCGCGTAGGAGGCGGTTAGGGTGATCAAAATCCAAACCTTGGGGGTCATCAGGCTTGAGGATATCAATAACTTGGGATTGTAATTGTTTATTGACTTGTACCTCGCTAGGAATAATCACAATGGTTAGGTCAATATTTCGATAATCGCAAATCTCCTTAATGCGGCGAATATCCGCCATAGCGTCTTCAAAAAACCCTAGGAAAATGCCGTCCCTTGTCCTAATATCAAACATACGACTTAGGTTAGAAACCTGTTCAAGATAGGACTCATCAGTTAAGGTGGGGTGGTCGTCTTTATATTCGAGGTTATTGGGGTTATAGACAGTCCCTTCAAACTGAGTTTGGAGTTTAATCAAAGATTGTAAAAAGGCGACGGTATAGAAGGTGTGCTTATTTCTATCGAGGGAAGTTAGGTGATTGTCGATAAAATCATTACCAATATAAAAGGATAGGAGGATTTTATCAGGATTAAGCACTAACCCTTCATTAATCAATAAAGCCAAATAGGCGGCGGGTCCTAAGCCAGGAATTCCCATATTGATCACTTCGATATTTTTATCTTGGCTGTTTAGCTGTTTCTCAATCAAGGTTAAATAATTATAGTGATAGGGAACTATTCCAAAGGCGAAGGAATCACCAATTCCCAACATTCGATAAATACCCTCCGGTTTTGCTTGGGTAAATTCCACATCTTTAAAGCCATGGGAGTTTAGTTGAAAGTCAAAATCTTGGGCGTGGGGTCTTCCTCGCCAACGATTATATGAACGGTTATAGAAAACAAATGTGGGATTAATTCTGTGATAAATCCTGAAGGTAGCCTCGGTTAGCAGAAATGTAATTCCCGCGATAATTAAGGTTTGGCTAAAAAATTTACAAACTGGGTTATTAACAATGGCTTTTATCGGTAATTTTGGGGAAATGTTTAACTTGTATTGGTTCATTTTTCCTCGGGTGCGAATACGGAGTCGGTAATTTTAACTAAGTGTTCAAACAAGATATCTTTAGCCAGTTGGTTTCCGTGGGAGTTCCAATGGGGTTCTTGGAATAGATAGAGATGGCGGTTTTGTTGTTCTACTCTAAATCTAGGAGTGAGGTCAATATAGGGAATGTTGTTTGACTCCAAATGGGAGATGAGGATATTTTGCTGACAGGTAATGTCATAATCATCTAAGTTTAGGTAAAAGGTAGACTGGAGTTGATTTAACAAGTGGTCGTTAACCTGGTATTCGTCGGGATAGATAGCCACGATAAACTTAATGTTCCTGGCTTGGAGAATGGCATTCATTTCTGAGATGCTATCCAAGATATAGTTAATGTTAGCATCACGATCGCCATTTTGTAGCTTCTCGATATTGCAGAAACTCATCCGACCACGTTCTACATCCAGAAATTTCTCCAGGGACAGAATACCTGGGGATGTTTCGGGTTCGTCTAAGGCGATCGCCTCGGTAGTCGCCACTAACTGACTCTGGGGGAGTTGATGGGACTGTTGAGACCTAGCGGCTTCTCGAAAGATTTTATATTTTTGTTGAATAAACAATAAGAGTCGTGATTTAGGAATAATCGGATAGCCAAATATTATTAACTCCTGACGGCGGTCAATATCAATGTAAAGGTCGTTCACAATAATTCGTTTTCGATAGGGGTCAGCATCAACAAAATCATTCCCCACAAAAAAACCCAAGACGACTAAATGGGGATTATACTGCAATCCATATTTTTTCAATAAGGCTAGTTGTTCGGCGGTATGGGTTCCGGGATATCCAGCATTAATGACATCGACTTGATGCTGTCCGTAATGTTCCCGAAATTGGTTTTCTAATAAAGCGGTATAGTTGCCTTGTTGACCACCAGCCCAATTAAAAGAGTCGCTGAGAATGAGCATCCGAAATATATCAGGATCTGGTTGGAGGGGATAGTCTCGGTCATTGAAGCCAAATTGATTATTACCGTTAGCATGACCTCGAATTTTAAACCCCATATCAGGGTCGTATTGATAGAGTCCGCGAAATAAATAGGGTTCGGAGACAATCATGATTACTTCTACTAAGAAGAACGGTAGAATTGTCCAGCAAAACAGTAGGAGTAAAATTTGCCGCCAGGGGGGTAATTTTACAGATGGTAATAATTTTTTCATGAAGTCTTATGGATTTACTTCCTCGGATGATTGATTAGGATAGCAGTCCCGACGGATATTGTCCATACCTATCTCTGATGGATAACTGGGAATAGGGAGGGGCATGGTTTGGGAGTAGAAATACTTGATAATAGTGTAATCAAAAGGCAGAAGGGAAATGGGCGGATGATGTGGAGTTGATAAATAGGCAATCAGGGTAAGTGGGGGAAATCAGAGAAGTTGCCGTCAAAATAGCCCAAAGGTTATAGAATATAAAAATATTTTGTTGTCAGTCGGCTAACTTATGACCTTTTCTGCTGTAGTTCGGACCTTGGGGCGATCGCCTCTGACGGCTGAACTTCTGACTAAACTGAACCAACAGCAAGCTCTTCACCTTAACGGTCTTCCCCGTGTTCCCAAAGGACTGACGGCTTCAGCTTTAGCCCAGGAAGCGGGGTTAAACCTATTGGTGATAACAGCTACTTTGGAAGAGGCTGGTAGGTGGTCAGCCCAGCTAGAGGTGATGGGGTGGCAGACGGTACACTTTTACCCGACCTCGGAAGCATCCCCCTATGAACCCAGTTATAGCGAAGAGATGGTCTGGGGACAGATGCAGGTATTAGCGGACTTAGTGGCAAGAAACACAGGGAAAGCAGACCCGGTGGCGGTGGTAGCTACAGAGAGGTCTTTACAACCCCATCTCCCTCCGGTGAGCGACTTCCAGAGTTATTGTCTAACCCTGAAGTTGGGGATGACCTGGGAAGGAAAAACCATAGACGAAAAACTCGCCCAGTTGGGATATCAACGGGTGGCAGTGGTGGAAACTGAGGGGCAGTGGAGTCGCCGGGGAGATATTGTAGATGTGTTCCCTGTGGCTTCAGAACTTCCGGTGCGTCTGGAATGGTTTGGGGATGAGTTAGAAAGAATTAGGGAACTGGACCCGGTGACACAGCGATCGCTTGATCGGGTTGAGCAACTAATTCTCACGCCGACGAATTTTGCTCCCATTATCGAAGCGAATTTATCCCTATCTACGGAGACCCTAGAAACTCTCAAATCGGCTCAGATATCGGAGACGAAAACCGGACTATCTCATCTGTTAGGATTAGCATATCACAAGCCAGCTTCTTTAATTGATTATCTACCGGAATTAACTTTAGCGGTAATTGATGAACCTGACCAATGTGCAGGTCATGGCGATCGCTGGTTTGAACATATCGATGAACAGTGGCAAAATGAACAAGGTAAGCTGGTAACAGCAGAAGGGATATCTGTGGAAATTCCGGCAATTCATCAATGCTTCCGGGAGTCCCTAGCGACGGTTGAAAATCGTTTTGATAGGCTGTATCTCAGTGAACTGGCTGATTATAAATCCCCTCTTATTCAGGCTTCCACGGCATCGATAAACTTAGCCAGTCGTCCCGTCCCGGTGACTCCCCACCAATTCGGAAAAATTGCCGAGGTGATTCGCCAACAACGCGATCGCCAATTTACAGTCTTTCTAATTTCCGCCCAACCTAGCCGCTCAGTGGCTTTGTTATCGGAACATGATTGCCCATCTAAATTTATACCCAACCCCCGCGACTATCCAGCCATAGACTCATTAATCCGTAATACCCCCATTGCTTTAAAATATACGGGACTAGCCGAATTAGAAGGGTTTATTCTCCCCACCTTCCGTTTAGTTATTATCACGGACAGAGAGTTTTATGGTCAACACGCTTTAGCTACTTCTGGTTATATCCGCAAACGCCGCCGCGCCGCCTCCAAACAGGTAGATCCGAATCGACTACAACCGGGAGATTATGTGGTTCACCGCCAACATGGAATCGGTAAATTTGTGAAGTTGGAAAGCCTGACTATTAATCAAGAAATCCGCGATTATTTAGTGTTACAATATGCAGATGGAACCCTAAGAGTGGCGGCGGATCAGGTGGGAACTTTATCCCGTCTAAGGCGGTCAGAGTCGAAGGTTCCCCAACTCAATAAGTTGACGGGTAAAGCCTGGGAAAAAAGTCGGGAAAAAGTGGGTAAGTCCATTAAAAAATTGGCGGTTGATTTGCTGAAACTTTACGCCGAACGTTCCCAAAAAACTGGATTTAGCTATCCCCAGGATACACCTTGGCAGCAGGAAATGGAAGATTCTTTTCCTTATCAACCGACTCCCGACCAACTGAAATGTAGCCAAGATGTGAAACGGGATATGGAAAGCGATCGCCCTATGGATCGTCTGGTGTGTGGAGATGTCGGTTTTGGGAAAACGGAAGTAGCAATTAGGGCGATTTTTAAAGCAGTTACGGCGGGGAAACAAGTGGCATTTCTCGCCCCCACAACGATTCTCACCCAACAACATTATCACACACTAAAAGAACGTTTTGCGCCTTATCCCATTGAAATTGGATTGCTTAATCGCTTCCGTAGCGCTAGTGAAAAAAAGTTGATTCAACAAAAGTTAACGACCGGAGAAATAGATATTATTGTGGGTACGCATTCGGTGTTATCTAAACATATTAAATTTCGGGATTTGGGACTGTTGGTAGTGGATGAAGAACAGCGGTTTGGGGTGAATCAAAAAGAGAAAATTAAAGCCCTAAAAACTCATGTGGATGTTTTGACTCTGACGGCGACTCCCATTCCCAGGACGCTGTATATGGCGTTATCAGGTATTCGAGAAATGAGTTTAATTACAACCCCACCACCCTCTCGTCGCCCAATTCAAACCCATTTAGGACCATTAAACCAGGAAACTATTAGGGCGGCGATTTGTCAGGAACTAGATCGGGGAGGACAGGTGTTTTATGTGGTTCCCCGCATTGAGGGTATTGAGGAGAAGTCGGCGGCGATTAGAGAAATGGTCCCTAGTGCTAGATTGGCGATCGCTCATGGTCAAATGGAAGCTGGAGAGTTAGAGTCGATCATGCTCACTTTTAGCGCCGGAGAGGCTGATATTCTCGTCTGTACGACCATTATTGAGTCGGGCTTAGATATCCCCCGTGTTAATACTATTCTGGTCGAGGATGCCCATAAATTCGGGCTAGGACAATTGTATCAGTTGCGCGGTCGTGTGGGGAGGGCGGGAGTTCAAGCCCACGCTTGGCTATTTTATCCGGTTAAAGGTGACGGACAGGCGGCTTTAACAGAAGATGCAGTTAAGCGACTGAGGGCGATTAAGGAGTTTACCCAGTTGGGGTCTGGTTATCAATTGGCGATGCGAGATTTGGAAATTCGCGGCGCTGGGGATATTTTGGGCGCTCAACAGTCGGGTCAAATGAATGCGATCGGTTTTGATTTATATACCGAAATGCTACAGGAAGCTATCCAAGAGGTACGCGGACAGGAAATTCCCCAGGTCGATGATACTCAGGTGGATCTGATTTTGACGGCATTCATCCCATCAGATTATATCACAGATTTAGATCAAAAAATGAGTGCTTATCGGGCGGTGGCATCTTGTCAGGATTCGGAAGAGTTAAGTAGAATTGAGGAAGATTGGAGCGATCGCTATGGTAAAATTCCCGCACCAGCCCAACAGTTACTCCGGGTAATGGAGTTAAAACAAATCGCTAAAAAGTTGGGGTTTGCTCGCATTAGACCGGATGATTCTAAGCAGAATATTGTTTTAGAAACACCTATGGAAGAACCCGCCTGGAATTTATTAAAGCAGAATTTACCTGAACATTTACAGCCTCGCTTTATCTACGGTCGTAAACAGGTAAAGATTCGTGGCTTGGGGGCGTTACCTCCTAGTAAGCAGCTCGATTGTCTGATTCAATGGTTGCAAACTATGCAGGAGGGAATCCAATCATAATTAATAATTAATAATTAATAATTAATAATTATGAAGGGCTGACGACCATCTTAAGAAACCCGGTTTCTTTGAGAAACCGGGTTTCTTGACTTCTGCGGTAGAAACCCGGCTATAATTAATAATTAGGTAGGGGCGCGCCTCCGCTGTGAATTATGAATTCCCCACGACCATCTTAATAAACCCGCCCCACGGCGAATAATCATTACTGGTTAGAAACCCGGTTTCTTTGAGAAACCGGGTTTCTTGACTTCTAATAAATAATTAGGTAGGGGCGCGCCTCCGCTGTAAATTATGGATTCCCCACGACCATCTTAATAAACCCGCCCCACGGCGAATAATCACTGGTTAGAAACCCGGTTTCTTTGAGAAACCGGGTTTCTTGACTTCTGCGGTAGAAACCCGGCTATAATTAATAATTGGGTGGGGGCGCGCCTCCGCTGTGAATTATGAATTGCCCACGACCATCTTAATAAACCCGCCCCACGGCGAATAATCACTGGTTAGAAACCCGGTTTCTTTGAGAAACCGGGTTTCTTGACTTCTGCGGTAGAAACCCGGCTATAATTAATAATTGGGTGGGGGCGCGCCTCCGCTGTGAATTATGAATTGCCCACGACCATCTTAATAAACCCGCCCCACGGCGAATAATCACTGGTTAGAAACCCGGTTTCTTTGAGAAACCGGGTTTCTTGACTTCTGCGGTAGAAACCCGGCTATAATTAATAATTGGGTAGGGGTGGGTTCCGCTGTGAATTATGAATTCCCCAAGACCATCTTGAAGATAGACGGCGTTTTGATGAAGCGATCGCATTGGGAATCTGATTGTAGCATAAGAGTTGAGAATCTGACATTTAGCTATGCTGGGGAAAAGCCAATTTGGCGGGAAATTTCCTTTAGCTTGAACCCAGGAGAACGTCTAGGGCTTCTCGGACCAACGGGGACGGGTAAAAGTACACTGATGGAAACCCTAATTGGCTTAAAAACTCCTAACAGTGGCAAGATTTGGATTCAGGGAACCTTGGTAGAACCGTCAAGCCTGCGACAGATACGCCGCCAGATAGGTTTTGGTTTCCAAGACCCTAACGACCAGCTATTTATGCCGACCATTTTTGAGGATGTCATGTTCGGTCCCTGTAATTATGGGGTTAGTAATGAGCAAGCCTCAGAAATCGCCCATCAATTATTAGCCCAATTTGGTTTAGCTAAATTGGCTCATCGGTCTGTCCATGAACTATCAGGGGGTCAGAAACGTTTAGCCACCTTAGCAGCCATTCTAGCCCTAAATCCTACCATTTTGATTTTAGATGAGCCGACCAATGGGCTAGACCCGTGGTGGCGGCGTAACTTAGCGGAAATTTTGGTTAATTTACCTATCGAAGTCCTATTGATTGCTTCCCACGATCTACAATGGGTAAGCCGAGTAACAGAGCGATCGCTAATTTTGGGAGATGGCAAAATTCAAGTAGATCGACCCACTAAAGAACTATTGCAGGATAGGGACACCCTGGAAAAATGCGGTTTACCGGATAATTGGGCCTGAAACCTAGCCCGGCGCAAGGGTGATCTATGAAAGTGACTCAATTGCAGGAATAGATCTGCAATACCAGGCGGTATTTCTTCTGGAAACTAGCGGACCGTCTCTGTGATAGGGTAGGGGTGATATTCGCCGAAAAACTCAACTTCAAGGCGTGGACTTGCAGCCGTGGGACACGCGGTGAAGATGCTTGGTGAGGGGTTAAGCGTTCGCTCCCCGAAGACCCAAGAATCCCCGTCCTGTTAGGGCTGGGAGTGTCAATAGCGATAATCTTGTATTAAGTCGAAGGAGATTTAACATGGTAGAACCTACCAAAAGTGCCAACCCCACCACAGCTTCCCCCGAAGGAGGAACTATGACACCCACACCAGACCAGGGACCGAATAAAGAACAATTTGAAGAAATCAAAGAGAAAGTAGTTGTCTTTTTGTCGGAACTACCAGGTTATGTTTCCAAGTTTTTTGGAGAGTATCAAAAACCTATTGTTACTATCCTGTTAATTGTGGTGGCAGTGGTCACAATTAAGGTGTTATTTGCGGTAGTTGATGCCCTCAATGATATTCCCTTGGTAGCTCCCACTTTTGAGTTGATTGGCATGGGATATGCGGCTTGGTTTGTCTACCGTTACTTGCTGAAAGCCTCCACCCGCCAGGAATTAGTACAGGAAGTTAACGCTTTACGCAAACAGGTTTTTGGCAATAAGTCCTAACTAGAAAAACGCCGATTTTCACTTGGGCGCAATAGCGCCCTATTTTTTAAATCAAGGTTTGATGGCAATAATAGTTCGATGACGGGGGTCAGTTTCGATGGTGGTTTGATAGTTCAATCCACATTCAGATAAGGCGGTTTCTACATCAAAGGTATAGTAATCATCCGTCCAGGGTTCTGTACTTTTCATTAAGGTAAATAGCACGGGTGGCAGATTTTGAATGACGGCGGATTTGGGGTTATTATCAACTATGGCTAACACACCATGCGATCGCAAAATTCGTAAGGCTTCTTTAAATATCTTCCGCGTGGCTGTTCGCGGTAATTCATGAATCACAAATTGCAAAGTTACCACATCAAAAGAATCATCAGGAAAACCCGTATTCTCAGCGTTAGCGTGTTTCCACTCACTAATTTTTCCTTGAGTATCCCGCATTTTTGCCACCGATAACATATAGGGAGATAAATCTAAGCCTACTGTTCGGATTGAGGTTTCTTGTCTGTGTTGATAATAACTATGTAAAGCCTGGGTAGAAATTCCCACGGAACAACCTATATCTAAAATATCATGAACTGGGTTAGGGCTATAGTTTTCTAAAACCTGATGAAAACTGTGCCGCAACCTTTCCTGGGCTGTTAGCCATGATAAATCCTCTTTTGGCCATACTCGCAAAGCCATTGAATAGGTAGCAGACTCCGCCTCAAAAGCAGCTTTCCAGCAAAGATTTCCTTCATCATAAGCATGAAAGGGAACTTGATAATAGTCGGGGTAAACTACTGTGGTATCAGTGATTTCTGGGAGTAAGGCTGTTACGCCAGACCCTTCGAGTTGCTGATAAGTTTCTCGCCAGGGAATGCCTTTCTTTTCGGCGGTTTTAATTAACACCCGCCTAGCCTGATATTTCATGAGGTTGAAAATTGGCTTAGTTTGGATGAGAAGATTCACAAATTGGGAGAGGAAATCACCACCAGCCCAGTCGGGTTTGATTTTATCGCTTGTATTCATCAGACGGACATTATAATCATCAACAGTTGATTATCTCATAGTCTTAGGATCTGTGTTAGAGTTAAGGGATAACTATGTCCCAGGGAAAAACTATGAGTCTTTGTTTTAATCCCGCCTGTCGCCACGAAAACCCCAAGGATATTGTATCCTGTGAACGCTGCGGTCAGTCATTAAAGTTAGGCGATCGCTATCGAGGATTGAGAGAAATTGGGTCTGGGGGGTTTGGAAGAACCTATTTAGGTATAGATGAAAGCGAAACTAATCACCCTCCCTGTGCGATTAAACAATTTTTCACCCTTCTGACTAATGATGCTAAAGTATCCTCTCGCCTCTTCCGTCGAGAAGCCCAAAGTTTACAGGTGCTTAACCATCCCCAAATTCCCAAATTTTTGGCATATTTTTCCATAGATGAACAACAGTATATTATCCAAGAGTTCATTCCGGGAGAAACCTTAGAACAAGAATTAGCGGAAAGGGGGGTATTTGGGGAAAGCAAAATCCGAGATATCCTCAATCAAATTTTACCGATTTTACAATATCTACACGCCAGAAACCTAATTCATCGGGATGTTAAACCCGCTAATATTATCCGTAGACAAAGCGATAAACTTCTCTTTTTAGTAGACTTTGGGGCGAGTAAACTCCACACGGGAACTAACCTGGCTAAAACGGGAACTAGCATCGGAACTGCGGAATTTGTCGCCCCAGAACAATTACGAGGAAAAGCGGTTTTTGCCAGTGACCTGTATAGTTTAGGTGTGACCTGTATTTATTTATTAACGAATACATCACCGTTTAATTTGGTGGATGGTGATAATCATTGGGT
Source organism: Limnospira sp. (assembly GCF_051859755.1). Lineage (NCBI taxonomy): Bacteria > Bacillati > Cyanobacteriota > Cyanophyceae > Oscillatoriales > Sirenicapillariaceae > Limnospira > Limnospira sp. Next base: position 32,775 of record NZ_JBIMLI010000014.1, on the reverse strand, counting down.
ATGGCGAGATTGGCTGGGGGAAAATGCGGTTAGTTCTCAATTAGCGGAAGTTTTAGATGGTCTAATTTCGCCAGGTCTAAGTAACCGTTATACATCAGCTTCAGCGGCATTAAAAGACCTCAATCAGCCTCGAAAAGCGAAAAATGTCTATAGTAGGTATTTGTGGTTTGGGAGTGCGATCGCTGCATCTATAGCCCTGTTTTCTGTGTTAAAAACCACCCAACAATCATCAAAAATTGAACCCACTACCTCACGAAATGAACCGATTATTCGCCCTAGTAATTTAGAGGCAATTCAATCATTATCTACTTATATTAATCTGCAAAACGAAGCCTATTTAGACACGGGAAAATTTATCGACCAACTCTCACAATTAATTGCCATACCTAGCCATTATTTTGAGGTACAAGTTATTAATAATCATGGAGTACAAATAGCCGCGATTCCTCGCCAAAGTGATAGTTATGGTTATGTAGCGGTTTTATGGGGGGGTAAAATCTCAGATGCGGATAACCAACGCCAACAAAATTGGCAACCTAAAGACCCGACAGATTTGGGAACTTTTAGTCTGCCTAGTTTTCGGAAAACCCCCTCTGATTATATCACGAGAGTTAACTATTGTGAAAGCATCCAAACCACCACAGAACCGCCATTATTATCAACGGTAGGGGAATCACTACCCCTTTCCACAGATGAATTACCCTGTCCCCAAGGTTATGCTTTTTCCCTGGGAATAATTGATGCGATCGCCAAATTATCCGCCACCAGTTACCCGACAAATGTTCAGTAAAAATTAGCACCAAAATTCTCAGCAAGTATCTTGGCGCTATAACCTGGTAAATCTAGCCGTGATTGCAACTATTGGCTAATCAGCTAGTAAAACAATCCGATAGCGGGCTTGATTAGCGGCTACCTTATCCATAGCTTCATTGATTTGACTTAATGGCATAGTTTCAATCATCGGTTTAATCTGATTCACCGCTGCAAACTCCAGCATTTCCGCCATAAACCGCCGACCGCCGACAATGCTACCCACCACAGCTTTTTGACCAAAAATCAAAGGAATTAGGGGTATATTTAAAGTCGAAACTGGGATACCCACAAAACACAAAACCCCGTTATTAGCTAACAAGCTAAAAGCCGCATCCCAATCAGTTTCTGAAGAGATAGTAGAAAGCACTAGATCAAAACTTCCGGCGATCGCCTTCATTTCTTCAGCCGTCCCCCATTGTTGGAAGTTATGAGCGCCAAATTCCTTAGCTTGTTCTTGTTTATTTAAAGAAGTAGAAAACGCCGTAACTTCAGCCCCCATAGCCCTAGCAAACTTAATCGCTAAGTGTCCGAGTCCGCCAATTCCCATCACCCCAACTTTCATCCCAGGGTGTTTTATATAGGTCCGCAAGGGGGTATAAACGGTAATTCCGGCACATAATAGGGGGGCGGCGCTGGCGGAGTCTAAAGCATCGGGTATTTTATAGGTAAAATCTGCGGGAACCCGTAGGCGGTCAGCAAATCCCCCATGATGACCTACAATCAGACCTGTGTAGCCCTCGCGACAGATATTTTCTTCTCCTTGTAAGCAATGGTCGCAAGACCTACAGGAATTTCTAATCCAGCCAACCCCTATGCGATCGCCTTTATGTAGAGAAGTCACTTTTTCCCCAACTTCTGTAACTTCTCCAACCACTTCATGACCGGGAACCAGGGGATATTGACTGACATTCCAATCATTATCCCTCATGTGAAGATCCGTATGACACAAGCCGTTGTGAGTGACTCGAATTTCTACTTCATCAACCTGTAAAGGTTCTGGTTCATATTCCCAAGGTTGCAATTTTTCACCGGAATTTAAAGCCGCATAAGCCTTAAATTTAGTTGCTGTAGTCATATTAATATTTCCTGATTATTAGCATTGCCTTTTATTGTACAATCCCCTTTAATCACCCCAGTCAAAATTAACATTTTTTTAACTTTTGGGCGGGTGGCATTTTCAGCAATAGCCAGATAGTTGGGGAGAATTTGGTCAAGTGATGATTACTCAAAACAGGTCAACCAAATGGCGATCGCTATGTTATAGCGATCGCCAAAAGCCGAAAGTCAAGTAAATTTGATGGAAATATCCTCGATTACATGGGATTACATAACCCCAGTTTTCCACCAAGCATCATTTAACCCGATTAATGTATCCTTATCCAGGTCGCCAACAGCCATAGCCGACTCACCACCTTGACAATACTTGTCAATCATTTCCAGATATTGTTTTTGTTGAGTTTGCGCCGTATTTTCCGGCTGAGATTCTGGGTGAGTCGGTGCTTTTTTAACAGCCGGTTCATGATAAGCAGTAGCGTACAAATTCTGCAAATCAGCAATTAACGGATAACGGGGATTAGCAGCAGTACATTGGTCATCAAAAGCCTGGTTAGCCAAATTAGGTAAGTTACTCATAAATTCCTTTTCTTCGATGTCTAGTGATTGTTTAATGGTCAGTGGAATCTCAATTTTTTGCTTGAGAGATTCCACAGCTTCTATCAATTTTTCTACCTTCTCATCAAGGGTATTTCCGCCTAATTTGAGGTAGTCAGCTATTTCTGCATAACGCTGTTTAGCTTGGGGGTATTCATACTGCGGAAAAATCGCCTGTTTAAAAGGGACATCCGTAGAATTATACCGAATTACATGGGAAATCATTAAAGCATTTGCCAAGCCGTGAGGCAAATGGAAAGTCGAGCCTAATTTATGTGCTAGGGAATGACAAATACCTAAAAAAGCATTAGCAAAAGCCAGACCAGCAATAGTGGCAGCATAATGCACCTGTTCACGCGCCTTCGGGTCTTTTGCGCCATTTTGATAAGCAGAAGGCAAGTATTTAAACAGTAACCCTAATGCTTCTAATGCCAGTCCATTAGTAAACTGTGACGCACAAATTGAGACATAGGCTTCTAAGGCGTGAGTCACCGCATCAATGCCACCATAAGCCGTTAGTTTTTTCGGCATATTTAAGGTTAATTCCGGGTCAACGATCGCCATATTTGGGGTCAGGGCATAATCAGCGAGAGGATATTTAATCCCCGTGCGATCGTCGGTAACCACAGCAAAAGGTGTCACCTCAGAACCCGTCCCAGAAGTAGTAGGAATTGCCACCATAATAGCTTTATTTCCTAGTTCTGGTAAAGCATAAACCCGCTTCCGAATATCCATAAATCGCGTGGCTAAACCGTCAAACTCAATTTGTGGATGTTCGTACATCAGCCACATAATTTTAGCCGCATCCATGGGGGAACCGCCACCAAAAGCGATGATCATATCGGGCTGATAACTATTCATAAGTTCCACCCCTTTATTAATATTAGAAAGTTTCGGATCTGGTTCCACATCATAGAACACATAATGAGGTACTTTTATCCGGTCTAACACCTCCGTAACTTGCGTAACTAATCCCAGATCAAACAGAGGTTTGTCCGTAACAATAAAAGCCCGTTTTTTACCCCGTAACTCTCCCAGGGCTACTGGTAAACATCCCCCCTTAAAGTAAATCTTGGGCGGCACTCGGAACCACAACATATTTTCCCGACGTTCCGCGACATTTTTAATGTTTAATAAATGGTGTGGTTCCACATTTTCGCTAATCGAATTACCCCCCCAACTACCGCATCCTAAAGTCAAAGAAGGAGACAGTCGGAAATTGTAAACGTCGCCAATAGCCCCCTGAGATGAAGGACTATTAATTAATACCCGCCCAGTGTGCAAACGATTTTCAAAATATTTAATATGTTCGCTATTCCCAGGGTGAGTATACAAAACAGATGTATGTCCTTTACCACCAAAAATAATTAACTTTTGGGCGGTCTCAACTGCTGCGGGGAAACTACTAGCCCGATACATTGCCAAAATTGGCGACAGCTTTTCATAAGATAAAGGTTCATTAACCCCAACTTCTGTAACCTCTCCTATCAGAACTTTGGTATTTTCTTCTACTTGAATACCTGCCATTTCTGCTAGTTTTTGCACCGACTGACCCACAATTTCCGGATTTAATCGCTCATCTTGAAGAATCAGTTGTCGGATGGCTTCTTTTTCCTGCTGTTTCAGAAAATATGCACCCCTGGCGATTAACTCCTGTTTAACGCTGGTATAAACCTCATCTTGAACAATCACTGCTTGTTCAGAAGCGCAAATCATACCATTGTCAAAAGTTTTGCTAATTAAGATAGAAGAAACAGCCATTTTCAGGTCAGCAGTCCCATCAATAATGGCGGGAGTATTCCCGGAACCAACCCCCATGCTAGGATGTCCAGATGAATAAGCAGCCTGCACCATTCCCGGTCCGCCTGTTGCTAAAATTAGGCTGATATCAGGATGCTGCATCAACTGTTGAGACCATTGGAGAGTTGGGTTATCTATCCATCCAATAATTCCCTCTGGTGCGCCAGCAGCTACCGCCGCATCTAGGATAATTTTGGCAGCTTTAATGGTGCATTCTGTGGCTCTGGGGTGAGGAGAAAAGATAATACCATTGCGGGTTTTCAGGGCTAATAAGGCTTTAAAAATAGCGGTAGATGTCGGATTAGTGGTGGGGACAATTCCCGCTAAAATTCCTAGGGGTTCGGCGATTTTTTGCCAGCCATAATGGGGATCAGACTCGATAACATCACAGGTCTTTTCGCCTTTGTATTTGTTGTAAATGTATTCAGAAGCAAAGTGATTTTTGATTACCTTGTCTTCTACTACTCCCATTCCGGTTTCTTCTACAGCCATTTGAGCCAGATTAATCCGGGAGGCGTTGGCGGCTAAAGCAGCGACTTGGAAAATTTTGTCTACCTGTTCTTGGCTGTAAGTCGCGTATTGGGCTTGAGCGTCTTTGACTTGTTGGATTAAATCATTCAGGTGAGTTTCTTGGCTAATTTTCATGGTTTACGCTTCTTTTTTTGCGAGAATTTGCGAGGCTATTTTTTGCCAAGGATATGCTATCAAATTGCTATCAAATATGGTGATTTTTGCCATACTCAGCCCCGACGATGATATTTAATCATTGCCAGCAATTATAGCCAATTCAGGTGATAGATGCCCTTTAGTTCAAAAAGGTAGGTATGGTCAACTTATTAACATGGGTGGTGAACACATACCTACACATAGACGAACTCTGATAAAATAAAGGATTCCAGTATGTAATCTGGACGAATTAGTTATTGGTAGCTAACCTTTAACTTTGCCCACTTTCATTTATAGCAAACTAAATTCTTTATGTCAGCAGCAAAAAGTAGGATTGTGTATCTACTTTTTTCGGAAAATCTCAGCTTGCTGGTCGCGAAATGGTAGGCAAAAGTTTCCCAAGTCGGATAAAGTTTGATTGAGTAGGATGGAGTGATTGCTAGTGGGATAAGGTAGTCTAAAGTAGTATTAAGTTGTCAAAAGTTGTCAAAAGTGGTATAAAATTCCCAGAGATAAGAGACCATTACTAGACATTTTCCGAATATATAACATATATAGCGCTTCTCATCTCTATGAAATACAGCCCTCACCCCAAACCCCTCTCCCAGAAAGGGAGAGGGGCTTTGAAAAGTACCTCATCAGTCCGGGAACTGCTATATATAGGACAGCCTCAAGGATTCTATGCCGTCTGTTACCTGTCCCTGGTCTCTCCCTCAACTCAGATAGTTGTTTTCGGTCACAGGTTGGAAGTTATCAGATCACAGATATATAGGCTGTTTTTCTCTGTGATCCGGTGTTATTCATTACGAGTCCCTTGTCCCCTGATCACCGATCGCTACTGGCGAAGATGAGACAATTTGAATAAGTAATAACACCTATTAGTATTATGGAAGTTCAACAAATTATCGAATGGGCTGACCGTCTAGTGTTGATCCAAACAGGAAAACACCTAGATGACCTGGAGACAGCAATTTTGCAGGGGACTTACCAAAATCAAAAATACTCGGAAATTGCCGCGGGCTACAACTGTAGCGAACCCCATGCCAAAAAGGTGGCTTGTCTGCTATGGAAAACCCTTTCCCAAGCGTCGGGAGAGGAAATCAATAAATCTAATTTGCGATCGACTTGTCAGAGGCTACAACTTCCGGCTTTGTCCAATAGCGAAGAATTTGTTACCATTGATACAGTCACTCAAACAAATTCCCCACCTCCCCAGGGTGAAACTATGGCTAAACCATATAACACTGAGTCCTTCAGGCGTATCGATCGCACTGATATACCTAATGGGGATTATTTTTGCGATCGCCAAGAAGAAGTGGCTACTCTCAAAAATTGGATACTACAAGATCGCAGTCATTTAGTCTCGATTTTGGGCCTTAGTGGTATAGGTAAAACCGCAGTCGCCCTGCATCTTTTACCACAAATTCAAGACCATTTTGATTGTGTGATTTGGCGGAGTTTACGCACCCTACCTTCCCTATCTTCAATCTTAACTTATTTAACCCAATTTTTGCCTCCCCCCAACCCGGATATCCGACCCCTGACCATCAGTTACGCTTCCACAGTCGCAGAAGCTCAAAACCCATCCCACCAATTAGCAGAACAATTATCATTAGTCATGGAATCTTTCCGACAACATCGCTGCTTGCTCATTTTAGACGATGTGCAGGCGATTTTAAATCCTCATAACCTGGTGGAAGGCTATAAACGGGGTTACGAAAGTTATCGATTATTCTTTAAAACGATTGGCGAACTATCCCATAACAGTTGTCTGATTATGAATAGTTCAATTTTGCCTCAAGAATTAATCGAGTTAACTAATAATAATCATCGGGTTAAATGCTTGACATTAGCTGGCTTGGGGTCAGAGTCAGCCCATAATATTTTGACTTCTGCCAGTTTGTTAGACGCTGATAATTGGCAAGAATTGATAGATATATATGGTGGTAATCCCGGCTTTTTGAAAATTGTATCCCGGACAATAAAAGAGTTTTTTGGTGGTAGTGTGAAGCAATATCTAGCCAATAACTCTATCTTGGTATTGCCAGAAATCAAGCATATATTAGATTATTTTTGGCAGGAATTATCGGATTTGGAAAAACAGGTAATGGGGCGGTTATCGGCATCAGATTCCGGTGTGTCTATGGCGGATTTGCTAGAGAATACTAACCATAATAGTTCGGATTTATTGTGGGCGGTTCAATCTTTACAAAAGCGGTTTTTAGTGGATAATATCCAACGGGAACAGCAAACATTATTTACGCTGATTCCGGTAATTAGAGAGTATACGAGACAATGTAGATAATTGGGAAACAGATGGCGACATATATCGGTTTAACCTCCCCTAATTCTGGTTAGGAATTAAGGAAGATTATATTTTGGTTAATGTCGCAGTTTTTTATGGGGAAAATAGTTGATAATTCCTAACTATCAAGAATCAAGAATCAAGCATCAATTAATTTCCCCGGTAATCATTCCCCTGGGAGTAGCTATTAGTTACCAATCCCAAATACACGGATATAGAATTGAAACTCATCCTCTAAGGCTGTCTTAATATTATCAGCTTTACGGAAGCCATGTTGTTCATCAGCAAAGGTGACATATTCGACGGTTAAGCCTTTAGCTTGGAGGACTTGCACCATTTTCTCAGCTTGGTTAGGGGGGACGACTTTATCCTGGAGTCCTTGGAAAAATATAATGGGACAGTTGAGGCGATCGCTATGATGAATAGGCGACCTGGCTATATACAAATCCCGACCTTCTGGGTAAGGTGCAATCAAGCCATCAAGATAGCGAGACTCAAATTTATGGGTATCGGTAGCTAAAGCCTCCAAATCACTAACGCCATAGTAACTAGCGCCAGCTTTAAACACATCATGAAAAGTCAAGGCGCACAGAGTAGTATAACCCCCAGCACTACCGCCAGCGATCGCCATGCGATCGCCATCAACCAACCCTTGCGCCGCCAGAAACTTAGCACCATTAACACAGTCAGCGACATCAACAATTCCCCAGTTACCCTGAAGACGTTGGCGATATTCCCGACCATAGCCGGTACTACCACCATAGTTAACATCCAATACGGCAAAACCGCGACTGGTCCAATACTGAATTTTCAAATTGAGACTGCTAGAAGTCGCCGCCGTGGGTCCGCCGTGGCTTTTGACTAGGAGAGGTGGTTTTTCGGTATCAGGAGCCACATAGTCTTTATTTTGGGGTGGATAAAAGAAGCCGTAGGCGCTTTGGCCATTTTCGGTAGGAAACTCAATAGGTTCTGGGACCGATAAATAACCAGGGTCTAGGTCTATTTCGGTGGAAGATCGCACGACATTCATTTCTCCAGCATTGAGATCCAATTGCACCAAGGCGGTCGGTTCAGTAGCGGAAGATGCCAACATCAAAATACTATTGTTGTGAACTTTGACGGAGGAAATGTAGGTATAGGAAACATCAAAGGAGCGTAATTGTTGAGTTTCTGGGTCTAAAGTGGCTAAGGACCAAATACCATTTTGAGTATAGGCACAACAAAGCCGCCGTTGGGAGATGAAACCGAATGTAGACATCCCAAAGACCCATTGAGGTAGTCCAAATTCCGCCGGGAGGGGAAATAATGGCTCAATTTTCTGATCACGAACCCGGTAGAGGTTCCACCAGTTAGCGCGATCGCTTACAAAATAAAGAGTTCCATCAGGAGACCATTGAGGCTGAAAAATTGACTCTTGGACTCCCCCTGCCACCCGTTGTTGTTGGTCTAAAGTCCCATTTTCGGTAACTTCAGCCACCCATAATTCTGTACCATCCCAAGGCATATTAGGATGATACCAGCAAATCCAACAGAGACGCGAGCCGTCTTGACTGAGGTTAGGGGAGGCGTAAAAATCGGCCCCAGTGGCTAAGATTTGGATATCTTCAGGGTTGTTAAGGTTAAGGCTAATGAGGGTATTAACGGGTTCTCCTGGTTGGCTGTGGTCTTCCCGCACACAAATCAAACGTCCCCGGCGGGTATCTATGAGCAAATCAGCATAGCGGAAATTTCCTTCTGGGGTGATAGGTTCGGGTACAATTTCGGTGGGTTGAGCAACTGAGGCGATCGCCTGACGGTAAATGCGTCCATCAGCAAAATTAGAAAAATATACCGTCCCCTCACTGACGGTATAAGATCCTCCCCCATACTCATGTACACGGGTACGAGCATTAAAAGCGGCCGGAGTGCAATCAATGCGATCGCCTTTGGGGGTTAGGCGCACAATCACATTGCGTCCCCCTTCGGAGGGTCGTCCCTCAATCCAGTATATATCATCTCCATCCCAGGCAGGACTTGCCAACCCGACTGCCCCTTTAATAATTAAGTCGGTAGTGATGGCCGATTGCCAGGAGCCATAGGGCGCGACGCTTAAACTCATAGTTTCTATCTCTATAACTCCAGTGGATTCCTATACAGGGAAATTCTACCTAAAATATCAGTAAAATACCTCTATTATCCACTAGGTTGCCAGAGATAGGGCAACTTCTACCCTGGTCCTCCTGACAATCAACAACTCACTTCAATCTTTTATCAAGGTGGGAGAACATTGCATAAAAGCTGCTTGAAAATCTCGATTTGCCATAATTTCCTGTTGAGTTGTCAGATTACTTAGCGCCAATAATTTGTCATCTGGCAGTTTACTTAAACGATCTAAGGTACAATTACAAAAGGCTTCTCCTCTTTGGGGGGAAATATTCTCAGCCGCCATTCCGGCTCGGCATCCTTGCAGATAATTGGTCTGAAATTCCTGGCGCTGTTGTGGGGTCAACGCTTGCGCCGGAAACATGGCAGTTATGGTGCTGCCAATTAGTGGGAACACCACCAGAAATTTAGACACAGTTTTGGGGGGACAAATTCTCATAATATTGTAACTTGCTAACCAGATGATTACTTCCCAATCATACGACTAATTCAACTGCGATCAGCAAAATTTGAGCCAAAGATGATGACCGCCATTATACGTCAAGAGTTATCAATTATGAATTAGATGGTAATTGATTTCTCATGGTCTGGACTGGTCAGGTGGGCAATAAGTTCCACAAATTTGGAGCCGGGTACTGATTGGGGTAAAATATATTGGAAGTCATTGGGCGATCCAAGTCATCTTAGAAAATTGATGTTTTAGACAAGAGGCTATTATTGTATGGCATACGATTATGATTTGTTTGTGATTGGTGCAGGTTCAGGGGGGTTGGCTTCATCGAAACGGGCGGCTTCCTATGGGGCGAAAGTAGCGATCGCTGAAAATTCAGTGGTTGGGGGAACCTGTGTGATCAGGGGTTGTGTCCCCAAAAAACTGATGGTCTATGCTTCCCAGTTTTCCCACCTATACAAGGACGCGGTAGGCTATGGCTGGAGTGAGGTGGAGAGTAGCTTTGATTGGCAAAAACTCACCCAAGCGGTTGATACGGAAGTTAAACGGTTAAGCCAACTCCATATCAGCTTTTTGGAAAAAGCCGGAGTGGAACTTATTGATGGATACGCTAAATTTATTGATGCCCATACACTAGAAGTAGGCGATCGCAAAATTACCGCCGATAAAATTCTGGTGGCAGTGGGAGCCAAAGCCGTGCGCCCAGAGATTCCCGGCATTGAACATAGTATCATTTCTGATGATATGTTTTTGCTGCCGGAACAACCAAAACGGTTCGCGGTTTGGGGTGGTGGCTATATTGCGGTAGAATTTGCGGGTATCCTCAATGGTTTAGGTTCCCAAGTCACAGAAATTATCCGGCGTGACCTGATCCTGCGGGGATTTGATCAAGACCTGCGGAACCATATTCAAGAGGGTATGACCAAGCATGGGGTGAATTTCCGCACCAATACCACCATTGAAAAAATCGAAAAAGTCGAGGAAGGTCTGAAACTCACCCTAACAGGTGATGATACAGAACCGTTGATTGTAGATGCTCTGTTGTGTGCGACAGGTCGCCAGCCTAAACTGGATGGATTAAACCTGGAAAATGCGGGGGTAGAAACGATTAAAGGGGCGATCGCTGTAACTCAAGACAGCCGCACGACTCAATCTAATATTTTTGCGGTGGGAGACTGCACAGACCGCGTGAACCTGACCCCAGTAGCGATCGCCGAAGGTCGGGCTTTTGCAGATACGGAATTTGGTCATTTACCGCGCTCCATCAGCCATGATAACATCGCTACAGCGGTATTCTCCCAACCGGAGGCGGCGACAGTAGGCATGACAGAAGCCCAAGCCCAAGAAAAATTCGGTGATGGGATTAAATGCTATCGGGCTGTGTTCCGACCCATGTTCCACAGTCTGACCGGGGCTGATGAAAAGGTATTAATGAAGTTAATCGTGGAAACTAATACCGATCGCGTTTTGGGGGCTCACATGGTGGGTAAAGACTCAGCAGAACTGATCCAAGGAGTTGCGATCGCTGTTAATATGGGAGCTACCAAAAAAGATTTCGACAACACAATGGGTATTCATCCCAGCAGCGGTGAAGAATTCGTCACCATGGGTTAATTGCTGATTCCTGATTGATACCTAGGAGGGTGGATAGGGGCGGGTTGATTAAAATTGTCGTCGGGAACCTTAACTAATTGCGGAACCCGCCCCCACAAATTTATCACCCTCCTTTTCCGCTTTACCTATATCTTGGCATCCAAATTGGAACATTAGCGATTTGGGGACCTTAGCTCTAATGTCGGAGCCATGATTTAGTCGTATATTTGCAGGACATCTTACGACAATAGCGTATAATACTTCAGAAGATTCGCAACTCAATAATTGATATACGGTTAAACCCCGGACAATGGCGAATTTTGCTCACCACCTATTATTGGGCTGGTTTTACTATGATTAGCAGTCCCTGGTAAGCAGTTAACAACAGGCAATAATTAATAATTAATAATTAATAATTAATAATTAATAATTGTAGGGGCGGGTTCCGTTGTCAATTCAACTGCCGACGACTATATTAATAAACCCGCCCCAGTCCACAGGGTAAGAGGAGAGACAATTGAATTGATAATTCATAATCAATAATTGTAGGGGCGGGTTCCGTTGTCAACTCAACTGCCGACGACTATATTAATAAACCCGCCCCAGTCCACAGGGGAATTAGTAAACCGGGAGGAGAGACACTTTTAAAGCCTATTGTATGATTACTGAAATGACTGTATCAAGATTAACTGAGAATTGACCAATGATTAAACAATTAACTAATTTGCGCCGAATTGGGCGAATTAAATGGCTTTCCGTGTTATTGGCAATAGCAGGAGGATTGCTATTTGTTGGGGTGAGCATAATTCCGGCGATCGCTCAAACTCAAGGGGATTTGACCATTGATTTTGCCACCACTCAACCAGGCGTTCAATCTATGAGTGGTTTTCTGTATGGAGTTGAACAAGATGAACCGCCAGATCATCTAATTGAACCCCTGCAACCCAGACTGTGGCGGACATCTCGCCTCAACCTTTATCCCCGCTTAACTGGATTTGGAGCAACATTTCAGTTGTTACTCAGTGATACTTGGGGATATGGAAGACCACGGGGGTGGCCCTATGATGACTATACTCGCTGGGAAAACCATGTTCGGAATTTGGCTAGAGAACATAAGGGAAAAAAGATGCTCTGGGATATCTGGAATGAACCCGATTTGCGCGATCCGTTTTGGCATGGAACCAGACAACAGTTTTTTGAAACCTACAAAAGGGCTTATCGGGTTTTACGGGAAGAGTTAGGCCCTGATGTGATTATTGGTGGGCCGAGTATTACTAAGTATGATAAGGGTTTTTTGACGGCTTTTTTAAACTATTGCCGAGACAATAATCTTGAGGTTAACTCATTATCTTGGCATGAACTGAATGATCAAACTATTAATGCGATCGCACCCCATATCCGAGATGCTAACCAGAGTTTTCGACAGAACCCAGCTTATCGCAGTCTGAAAATTCAGCGATTGGATGTTAACGAAATCATTGGACCGACTGCCCAATATCGACCCGCCGAAAATTTAGCCTATTTGTATTATACAGAACAGGGGGGCGCTTCTGCCGCCGCCAAAGCCTGTTGGGAGCCGAAAGGGGGGGGTCCAAATAACTGTTTTAACAAAAGTCTTGATGGTTTGGTGCAGCCGGGACCTTTTGCACCTAGGGCGGTTTGGTGGGTCTATAAAGCCTATTCTGATGGCTTTAGCACTAGGGTGAGGACTCAGGGAAATAACCCCAGAGTGATTGGTTTGGCGAGTCAGTCTAATGGTCAAAATCAAGCCCAAGTCTTATTTGGTTATTTTGAGCAAGGTCCTTCCGCCCGTCAAGCTACTGTTACGCTGACTCTCAGAAATCTTCAGCAGCTTGGTTTGGGACAGCCTGGACAGCCGTTAAATTTGACTATCTCCCGAATTCCAGACAGTGGGGAAGCGGTGGTTAAGGATTTAGCGATCGTCAAACGGCAGCAAATTACGGTCACTAATCAAATAGTCCGATTGACTGTTCCCAATATTCGCATCCATGAGGCTTATATTTTGACTATCGGCTAGGTAGCGCACCTTGAGTGATATCTTGGTGAGGTTAAAGGCGATCGCCTTGGCGAATTGACTCCAAGGGAGTACCATCTAAACAAGCCTCATCAAGACAAGCGCCGCCCCATTGTGTATTTTCGACAATGGCACAAAGTAGGTTAGCCCCTCGCAAATTCGCCCCTCGCAAGACTGCGCCACTCAGGTTAGCCTCTTCCAAATCAGCTTGGGAAAAGTCCACTCCCGAAAGGTTAGCATTTCTCAGGTCGCAGCCCTGCAAAATCGCCCGAGACAGACTCACCCCGCGCAAATCAGCCGATTGGAGACTAACACCACTTAAATCCAGATTACCAAATACCGCCCCCGTGAGAAAAGCCCCCGCAAAGGTAGCCTCTCGTGGGTCTGTATCTAATAAGATAGCACCCCGCAGGTCAGCATTGCGAAAATCTGCCTGTATGAGGTTAGCCCCGGTAAGATTAGCCCCTCGGAGGTTAGCCCTAACGATCGCCCTAGCCAAATTCGCCCCCGACAAATTCGCCCCCATTAGCTTGGCTTGGGAAAGGTCCGCGTCAGCCAGATCAGCCCCCGACAGGTCAAGACCGGATAAATCAGCATTAACTAGGTCTTTGATTCTACCATTTCTAATGTCTTCGATATTTAGGGATGCAGATTGATGATTAATCATAGGTTATTAATGTGTAATTTTGGGTGATTCTGGATGTTCAGAATAGGCGGGATTAGTGATTTCTTCTAGCCAGATATTCGGGAGTTGGGTCGGCTGAGTTGGTAACTGCATTAAACCCACTTCAGTTAACCTAATTACTGTGGCTAAGGAGTTCACCACAGCCGGATCAAATCTAGTGCCGCTGTATTTTTCACATTCATTTAGGGCATCTTTTAAGGTCAAAGCTGGGCGGTTTCCTCTGGGCTGAGTTAGTTCTTGAAAATAGCTAACTAGCCCTAATATTCTGGCTTTTATGTTGATTTGTTTTCCTTTTTGACCATCAGGAACTCCGCTACCATCCCAATTTTCTAAGTGGTGGTTAACCACTTGTTGCACTACTGTTAATTCTGGCATAGCTTCCAATAGTCTACCACTAATAGATGCGCGATCGCGCCAAAATTTTTGGGTGGCTTCATCCATTTCCGAGGGAGTTTTTAAAAACACTTCTGGGGGTGCAGATACCAGACCAATACGATGCAATAAACCTGCTAATTTCAGCCGTCGCAGCTTAACGGTTGGTAGGTCTAAAATCTGACCTATGGTTTCGCATAAGGCGGCGACTTGTAGGGAAGCACAAGGGTTAAAGGAGTCGCGTTCATCTACTTGTTGCGCCATGCGTAATAGGGCTTGCAGTTTGTTGGCGCTTAAATTCCGGCTAACTCGTTTGGCTTGTCCTTCCAATTGCCAGAGTTGTCTATTTTGGCGATTAACGGAGATTAATTCTTGTTGTGATGATTGTAAATATGTAACAATCCGAGAAACTACGGTGCTGAGGTCGGGAAATGTGGGGTTAGGGGTAGCAGTAATATTTTGATAAGATTCCCAGAGGCGATCGCCTAATTCCGGGTTATAGTTACGGAAGCGATTAATTAATATTTCGGTAGTTTGGTCTACTAGGGCTTTATCAAAAGTCCAGAGTCCATAAAATTTGCGTTCCGTGTCAATGGTAGGTTTCGCATTAGCCAAATATTCAGATTCTGATAATTCATGACAAAGAACCATCGCCCTATATCCAGGTGCTATAATTAACAGGTTCCACTCCTCTACTAGGCTATCATCTGGTTCCAGATTAATCAAGGAAACATTATCTAATTGACCTGTGGGATGTTCCGCAAAACCGCTATCAGGTACCGCGCTAATGACAACATGGCGGGAAAGTTGGGCGATTTGCAAATAGCGATCGGCTTCCTGGAGATACCATTTTCCTTGTTGAAAAGTCACTAAAACCAGGGGTTTTTCTCCGGTAGCTTCACCTGTTTGTAGAAGATGGTCTTCTAAAGCGTGACAGAGTGCGACCAGAGTATTTTTAAAGTAAACGCCAAAACTAGAGGGGAGTTTACCATCAGGTAAAGAGGCTTTAAGTAAGTTTAGTGTCGATTCAGGATTCATATTATTTATAGGATTTTTAACAGGGGACAGACCAAGGGAAGCGGGAAATTAATTAATAATGATTAATTATGAGCTATTTACTGCCCCCTGTCTAGTATCTAGGGTTAATTTTGGGCAATTTGGTTGGGTGGGTCAATGCGGTTAGCGATCGCCGCCACGATAATCATAGGTAAACCTACCAGGAAACAGGTTAACCATTGTTGCAGGTCTAGGGGCGCAGTGCTGAACAAAGTATTCATGAAGCCTACCTGACTAAAGATGACCTGTAGAACCATGGTAACAGCAATACCAATCCAAATTACTGGCGCTTGGGCGATTTCGGTATCTTTCCCCAGTAGTTTGGAGGAGAGAGTTTCGCCAATTTGACTGAGACTAATAAGATAGAATACCCGCCCAAATACCAGGGCTTGAATTGCCATGGTCCGGGCGATCGCTTCTTCTTCGGTAGTCATCCTCACCCATTCAAACATTCCAAAAATCAGCACCCAGTTAAAGACAGAAATCAACAGAATTCGCAGGAGTAGTGGCTTATTTAACAGAGGTCGATTAGGGGAGAGGGGGGGTTGTTCCATCACTTGTTTAGACTTAGGTTCAAAAGCCAGGGGAACCGTCATAGCGATGGAGTTAATCATATTTAACCACAAGACTTGTAGGGAGAGAATAGGTAACAATCGGTCGAGGAGGACACTAATAACAATAGTCATGGACTCCCCGCCATTGACAGGTAAGATAAAGGCGATCGCCTTAATCAAATTACGGTAAACCGTGCGCCCTTCTTCCACCGCCGCCTCAATAGAAGCGAAATTATCATCCGTCAAAACCATATCGGAGGCTTCTTTAGCCACCTCGGTTCCCGTTTGTCCCATAGCCACACCAATATCAGCCTGTTTAAGCGCCGGCGCATCATTGACCCCATCCCCCGTCATGGCGACAATATCTCCCCGAGACTGTAACGCTTCCACCAGGCGAAATTTTTGTTCGGGGGCGACCCGCGCAAATACCACGCCATCTTCAGCCGCGTTAATAAACTCTTGCTGATCCATCTGGCTAAGGTCTTCTCCGGTGAAAGCAATAACTCTCCCCGACCGTTTCAGGCGCATTTGGGAGGCGATCGCACTAGCGGTGATGATATGGTCTCCCGTAATCATTTTGACCCGAATACCAGCATTTTTACAGGCCGCTACAGCCCTAATTGCTTCTTCGCGTGGGGGGTCAATCATTCCCTGTAAGCCGAGAAACTCTAACCCTTGTGCAATATCCTCATGGTCTAGGGTAGTTTGCTGGGTGATTTTTCTGGCGATCGCTAATACCCGTAACCCAGAAGCTGCCATAGTTTCAGCCTGTTTATGAATTTCCGCAGCATCTACCGGAATGATTCTGCCGTCAGAGTCTAACATTTCATCGCAGCGGGAAACAATAGCTTCCACCGAACCCTTAACATAAATTACCAATGTTTGGCGATCGCTAGATTCATGCAAAGTCGCCATATATTGATATTCTGACTCAAAGGGAATCACATCTTGGCGAGGCATTTCTGCTTCCAATGCAGCCAGGGTAAATCCCACTTTGCGCGCGCTAACAATTAAAGCCCCTTCCGTCGGGTCTCCTACAACTTTCCAGGTATTTTCTTCCTGAATTAAATGGGAGTCATTACACAACATCCCCCCTCGCAAACATTCTTCAAGGACAGGGTGATATGCTAAGTTAATCTCTTCATCTGCTAAGGATATATTCCCCTCTGGTGTATAACCACTACCCGAAACCTGGTAATTTTCACCCCCAGCATAAATCTGCTGGACCGTCATTTGATTTTCCGTTAAAGTTCCCGTTTTATCAGAACAAATAACCGTCGCACTTCCCAGAGTTTCCACAGCCGGGAGTTTCCGAATAATAGCATGGCGGTTAGCCATCCGAGAAACCCCAATAGCTAGGGCGACTGTTACCACTGCTGGTAAACCTTCCGGAATTGCACTAACTGCTAGGGCGATCGTCGCTTCAAACACATCGTTTAAACTCTGCCCATATCCTAACCCTACCGCCAACGTCAACGCTGCCACTCCCAGGATAATATAAAGCAGTTGGCGGCTGAATTTATCAAATTTCCGAGTTAGGGGAGTAATCAGATTATTTTGTTTTTCCATTAACTGGGAAATCCGCCCCGTTTCCGTATTTTTCCCAGTAGCGATAACTATGCCTCGCCCTTGTCCTGCTGTCACAAAACTGCCAGCATAACCCATGCTTTTCCGGTCTCCCAGAGAGGCATTTGCCTCTACCGTATCTGGGTGTTTCTCCACCGCCGTCGATTCTCCCGTTAGGGCGGATTCATTAACCTGTAAATTCTTGGTTTCTACCAGGCGCAAATCTGCCGGAACTTTATCGCCAGAAGCTATAAATACAATATCCCCAGGGACTATTTCCGATGAAGGAACCTTGTTTTTTTCACCATTTCTATATACCGTCGCTTCCGTTTCTATGGACGATGACAGGGCGGCGATCGCATTTTCCGCTTTAGTTTCTTGGATAAAGCTAACTATAGCATTAATCAGCACTACCGCCCAAATCACCCAACCATTAGCACTTTGCCATCCTTCTAATAAAAACTTAATCCCCCCAGCAATAATGAGGATATAAAGTAGAGGTTGATTGAATTGTTCTAAAAATCGGATAATCGGATGTTTACCGCCCTTACTTTCCAGGCGATTTAAGCCAAATTGTTCCTGTCTTTTCGCAACTTCTTCCGAGTTTAAACCTTGTTCTAGGTTAGCCCCAACTTCAGCAGCCGTGTCAGCGATCGCTAAACAATGCCAGAGTTTTGGGAGTAAAGATTTATCGTCATTCATAATCTCAATTTGGTAATGTTCAAAGGGTGAACCATAGCCCACGAAAATATAGTTATAGGCGAGACAGTAGCCATGGTTAAGGTTATCGAAAGATTAAGATGTCCGCACAGAGAGGGTTAGTCATCCTACCAACTAGGATAAGTGCTGACATCCGCTCTCAACAGACTTAGTGATAACAATATGTATCATATCTAACAATCGTCTATTTTCCAAGTTTTTACCTGGGGGATGTAGTTCAATGTCAATTATACTGATTGGGCGAGACTATAGGAATCGGTGATGATTGAGGATAAAATCGGGGGAATTTTGTCTAAAAACTGCCAATATATGATATAATACCCCGTGCAAATATCGCTAATCCGATAGCAGGGAGATGGAATTTTAATGGTGAATACTGAACCGATTGTTTCCCCCGAATGGTTACGCGAAAATCTAAATAATCCCCAGGTGAAAATTGTGGACTGTCGTTTTGCCTTGGCTGATCCAGCTTGGGGACAACAACAGTATCAAGAGAGTCACATTTTAGGCGCTTTTCATCTGGATCTCAACCGGGATCTGTCTTCACCAGTGACTAAACATGGGGGCCGTCATCCCTTGCCCAATATCGATGAACTAGGGGATAAATTGGGTAAAATGGGGATTGAATTTGGGGAAACTCATGTCGTAGCCTATGATGATGCCCGATTTGCCTTTGCTGGGCGGCTGTGGTGGCTGTTACGATATATGGGTCACGATCGCATTAGTTTACTCGATGGTGGCTTTAAGAGTTGGCAGGCGGCGGGTTATCCCGTATCTGAAGAGTTGCCAGGTTCACCACCTGCTAAGTTTACCCCCAAATTGCGATCGGATTGGGTGGTAAGTTATGAACAGGTGAAAGGGCGCAAGGATCAGCCTGGGGTGATTTTAGTTGATTCTCGTGACCATGACCGCTATTTAGGCAAACATGAACCCATAGACCCCATAGCCGGACATATTCCCGGCGCGGTGAATTTACCCTGGCAACAAGTCACCGATGATCAAGGTTTTGTGAAGTCTACACAACAGCAGCGGTGGACTGAGTATCAGGAAGCTGAGGAAATTATCGTTTACTGTGGGTCAGGAGTCACAGCCTGCGCCAATTTGTTATCCCTGGAATTGGCAGGCTTATCCCAGGGAAAATTGTATGCCGGAAGTTGGAGTGATTGGTGTTCCTATCAACTAGACCCCGAAGGCTGAAGCCTAACGACACCCCAGGGAGTAGCGGGTATCAACTCCAGTCCTAGAGTTGACACCTTCTGCCCTCAGACAGAGTTGGCGCAACTGTTCCCGATCAAAAATAGCATCGGTAAAGTCTGCGCCAGTGATTTTGGTATCAGCAAAAGTAGACCCCAAAAACAGGGCTTCCGTAAAAATCGAATCGCTTAGGTCTGCCTGGGAAAAGTCTACCTGATCCACCATAGCATAGGTGAGGTCTGCTTTTCTCATCGTCACCCCCAGCATAATTGCCCGACTGAACACAGAACCTCGCAATTCGGATTCGTCAAAGTTAGCATATTCCAGATTGGAGTTGGCAAATTCGGCGGCGGGTAGTTTTTGACCCGAAAAATCGCGGTTTTGCAGCAAGCTGTGGTTAAAAAACAGGTGGGACGGGTTCTCAGCTAGGGCTAACCCCGGTCCCATAGTTAATATTAGTCCTACCCATAAGGCGATCGCTAATGATCCAATCATCCTCTTCAATGCCAAAAGTCCCATAAAAATATCTCGAATAACCACAATCTATCTCCAGGATAGCGAACTAAAGCAGCCTTTTCACTACAATGGGAAACCAAAGACGAGGTTAAACTGTATTGATGATTAATTTTTTCTTGACTTGGCTGTTAGCAGCTATTGCGCTGTCCATTACCGCTTATTTAGTGCCGGGTTTGGATCTGGATAGTTGGCAGGCTGCTGCTGTAGGGGCGATCGTTATGGGGTTGGTAAATGCCATTATTAAACCAATTTTAACCATCCTCACCCTACCCTTAACCCTCTTAACCCTAGGTTTGTTCCTTTTTGTCGTTAACGCCATTTCCCTATACCTAGTCGCAAAATTTACCCCCGGTTTTACCATTAATGGATTTTGGCCAGCCCTATGGGGTTCTATCGTCCTCTCCTTAGTTTCCTGGGGTATGAGTCAAATCGCCAACCAAGCTGAGTAGATATGTAGATTGTTGAGATTTTCCCGACTCTAGGTTAAGGCGGTGGGTTATTCCTGGCAATATCAACCCCCCGCCTTTTTCATCCCCAACCCCCATTACAGCCTGTTCAGAAATAATCTGATCACCTCTCAAAGTCCCTCTCCCTCTTTGGGATCCAGATTTAGGGTGAGGGCAATGTATTAAGCGACTGGTGAACAAGCTGTATAAACTCTTGACTTAGATTGAACATCAAAAAGTCATCATTCTTAACTATTAACAGAGATTTTCAATCTTCAGATCCGTCATCTCTAAATGTTTGTAGGACATCCACCCTATTTTCTGTTCATAAAACCAATGTTGTTTGTCTGCGGTGCATAAAGGGCGACCACACCACCATATCCCCAGATTTTTATTAACATAAGTCGCATCGAATATCTCAACAAAGGCTCCTAATGGTAGCTTTTCGATAATGTTGTTACTATCGTTAGGGTTAGGGGATCTTCTCAAATTTAACCCCTGAGTTTTCACCTTAGCAATACATTCAAATACATCAACATGAACCCTGGGAACATACCAAAACATACTGCGATTTTGTTCTCCTGAACCCAAATAAGAATCTATGCTCATCTCATAATGTCCGTCTTCCAAATAACGACTATTATTCCAAGCGATAAAACTAGCGCCCGCCGGAACTTCGATTTTTTTATGAGTAGGTAGTTGATTAGCCGGGAGAGGTTCGGCTTTAAAAATGGTGCGGGTATGCACAAAAACTTTCATGATTGATTTCCTCAGTAATAGAGATAGTTGAGTAGAGAGATATTAGGCGCTAAAATACTTAGCCGCTGGGTGGTAAGTGATAATCGCAGTAGTAGACTGTTCCGGGTAAAGCTGTTCACTTTCATCCATATATAAACCAATCACCTCTGCTTTCAACAGATCTAACTGTTTATATTGGTCTTGCATATTCGGACAAGCCGGATAGCCGAAACTGTAACGGGAACCTCGATAACGCTGCTTGAGGATATCGCGAATATTATCAGCATCCTCCCCACCAAAACCTAACTCGCGGCGAATGCGCGCGTGTAACCATTCTGCCATAGCTTCAGCCGTTTGTACTGCCATACCATGAAAATACAAATAATTGGTATAATCATCAGCAGCAAATAGCTTCTGGGCGTAATCTGTCGCGATTTGTCCGACGGTAACCGCGTGCATCGGAAAAACGTCCATTTGACCGCTATCTTTAGGGGCGAAAAAGTCAGCAATACAGAGGCGACGACCAGACCGCTGGCGGGGAAATTCAAAACTGGTAATTGGTTCGGAAATTTCTCCTGCCTTAATTTTTTCGGGGTCATAAATTAACAGCGTGTTCCCTTCCGACTGACAGGGGAAATAACCATACACGGCGCGGGGGTGGAGTAGGTTTTCGCTAATAATTCGCTGTTTCCACTCTGCCAAAATTGGATAAACTTTAGCTTCTAAAAACTGGTTATATTCTGACCTGGGCTGTCCTTGGGGTTTACGGAACTGCCATTGTCCGGCGGTTAGGGCTTGTAAATCCAAATACCAGAATAATTCATCAAAGGGCATATCCGCAGGTTCCAGAACTTTTACGCCCCAGAATGGCGGGGTAGGACGGTCTATATCTACGGCTACGGCTTCGGAACGTCGGGTATCTACTACTTTGGGGGTGTCAGGTTCTGGCTGGTCTGGTTGTGCTGACTGTTGATTATCACCATTAGCCGTGATGGTTTCATCTTCGACAAATTCATCTAAAAAGCCTTTGAAATCTTCCCATTTTCCGGATTTCTTGGCTGGCATCAATTTATCCATAAAGGTGAGATCGGAAAAGGCATCTTTCCCATAAATGACCCGCCCTTTATAGGTGTTTTGACAGTCTTCATAGACAAATTTGGAGGTTAAAGCCGCACCGCCTAAAATCACGGGAACGGTAATTCCTTCTTGGTTGAATACCTCTAAGTTATCTTTCATAAAGGCGGTGGATTTTACCAGTAAACCACTCATGGCGATGCAGTCGGCGTTATGTTCTCGGTAGGCGGCAATGATATTATCAACCGGTTGTTTAATGCCTAAGTTAACGACTTTATAACCGTTGTTAGAAAGGATGATATCAACTAGGTTTTTGCCGATGTCGTGAACATCTCCTTTAACTGTGGCAATTACAAAGGTTCCTTTGGCGTTATTTCCAGATTCGGATTTTTCCATAAACGGCTCTAGGTAAGCAACCGCCGCCTTCATGGTTTGGGCGGACTGGAGAACAAAGGGTAATTGCATTTGACCAGACCCAAATAGTTCCCCGACAACTTTCATCCCGTCTAATAGGAAAATGTTAATAATATCTAGGGGTGGATACTTTTTGAGGGCTTCGGCGAGAGCATCTTCTAAGCCTATGCGTTCCCCATCAATGATATGCTGTTTGAGGCGTTCCTCAATTGGTAGATTAGCATCACCACTGCGATCGCGTTTAGTAGTTTTACCTTCAAATAGGGTGGTTAATTTAGTTAAGGGGTCGTAGGTACAAACATCCCCATCAAACTGTCTTTGGTCATAAATCAAGTGGCGACAGACTTCTTGATGTTCGGGTTCAATTTTAGCCAGAGGTAGGATTTTATTAGCAGTCACAATAGCCGAATCTAAACCTACGGCCATGGTTTCGTGCAAAAACACTGAATTTAACACCTGTCGCGCCGCCGGGTTCAAACCAAAGGAAATATTAGATATTCCTAATAAAATATGGCAGCCGGGGAGTTCTTGGCGCATTTGGTTAATGGCTTCAATAGTGGCTTTCCCATTTTCGCGGTCTTCTTCAATTCCGGTAGAAATAGGTAAAGCTAGGGGGTCAAAAAAGATTTCGGTGGCGGCGATACCAAAGGCGATCGCATCATTATAAGCCCTTTTAGCGATCGCAAACTTTTTGGTGGCTGTCCGCGCCATTCCCTCCTCGTCAATGGTTCCCACCACCACACCAGCGCCGTATTTTTTCGCCAATTCCAACACCTTATAAAACCGAGGTTCCCCGTCTTCGTAGTTAGTAGAATTAAGTAAACATTTCCCCCCAGCGACCTTTAAGCCCGCCTCCATTTTTTCCCATTCCGTAGAATCCAACATCAGAGGTAAATTAACATTAGTCACCAGTCGAGATACCAACTCGTGCATATCTCGGACTCCGTTGCGACCCACATAATCCACGTTCACATCAAGAATTTGCGCCCCTTCTTTCACCTGTGCTTTAGCGAGGGCGACCAAACCATCCCAGTCCTCGGCATTGAGTAAATCCCGGCATTTTTTAGACCCGCTGGCGTTGAGTCTTTCACCTACAATTAAAAACGAGTTTTCCTGTTCATAACTCACGGTACTGTAGATAGAAGCCGCCGAGGGTGTAATCTGAGGATGGCGAGGTTTTGGGGTCAAGGTTTGGGCAATTTCCGCCAAGGCTTTAATATGGTCAGGACGGGTTCCACAACAGCCGCCAATCACCTGTACTCCCAAATCTTCTATAAAGTGCATTAAAGCCATTTTTAACTCTAGGGGGGTGAGTTTATAATGAGCTTGACCGCCGACATTTTCCGGTAAACCAGCGTTAGGAATACAGGAGACCACAAAGGGGGAATGTTCTGATAAATAGGCGATGTGTTCCTTCATTAAATCGGGACCGGTGGCGCAGTTTAGTCCCAAAATATCGATTTTATAGGGTTCGAGAATAGTTAGGGCGGCGTTAATTTCGGAACCGACTAACATAGTTCCAAAAGCCTCCATAGTTACGGATACCATAATTGGTCGCCGTTCCCCTTTCATTTTAAATACTTCTTCGATACCATTAAGGGCGGCTTTAATTTGCAGGACATCCTGACAGGTTTCGACAATAAACAGGTCTACCCCACCATCAAATAAGCCTTCTGCTTGTTGACAAAAAGCACGTTCTAGGGTATCAAAATCAATATGTCCGAGGGTGGGGAGTTTAGTTCCCGGTCCCATGGAACCTGCCACAAAGCGAGGTTTTTCGGGGCTGGAAAATTCAGCAGTGACGCTTTTAGCAAGTGTGGCGGCGGTTTTATTCAGTTGATAGGCTTGGTCGGCGAGGTCATATTCTGCTAAGACGATAGAAGTCCCCCCAAAGGTATCGGTTTCAATAACATCAGCGCCAGCTTGCAAAAATTGGCGGTGGACGGTAGCGACGGCTTCGGGTTTGGTATGGACGAGGTATTCGTTACAGCCTTCGTATTCTTTCCCCCCAAAGTCTTCGGCGGTGAGGTTTTGGACTTGTAGGTTAGTTCCCATTGCGCCATCAAAGATGATTACTGGACGTTGGGGACTGTGAAGGCGTTGTAAAAATAGGCTTTCCATAGGGGATTTAAAGATAGATTTTCTTTTAGATCGATTGGATATTATGGTTAAGATGCGATCGCAGCTATCCACTATTTTTACACAGTTTTCGCCCAGATTCACCCCCAATTATTTATCGAGTGATTTTGAGGGGGGTTGGCTAGGGTGTACACTTCGGTTTCAGATGCGATCGCATTTCTTAGGTAGGTAGGGATCTGAAATAATCCTAACAGAGTGTTTCCGTCTAACATCCTTAACCCTCCCTTCGTCTGGGTAGCTAATAACTGATTAACTGATTCCGGGTCAGGTCGGGAGGAAATCGGCTGTTTAGATGCTAACACAAACCCCCAAGGTTCTCCAAAACTGGGAACATCACTGCTATAGCTTTGGATATGGGGAAATACTTGATTGATGGTATGGGCGACTTTTGTATGAAACCTCAATCCAGCTAACGCGGTTGAGCCAGCTTGTACTACTAGGAAACCATCGGGTTTCAGGACTCGCGCCATTTTGCTAAAATATTCTTGGGTAAACAGTTGAAAAGATGGTCCTGACTCTACCGGGTCGGACAGGTCAGAGATAATCACATCCCACTGTTGAGAACTGTTATCTAGGAAGTTAATCGCGTTGTCAATATTAACTGTGGTGCGGGGGTCATCAAAGGCGCGATCGCTCATTTCGGGTAAATAGTTTTTACAGGCTGCTACCACTTCTTGATCTAGGTCTACCATCACTACTTCTTTCACGGTATGCCAGCGCAACACTTCCCGCACAGTCGCACCTTCTCCACCTCCTAATATAAGAACTTTTTGGGGTTTCCCATGATAAATCAAGGCGGGTTGCACTAAGGGTTCATGATATAAAAATTCATCAACCATACATGATTGCAGTTTCCCGTCTAAAACCAAAACCCGACCATAAGATACGGTTTCTAAAATCTCCATTTTCTGATAGGCAGTCTGCTGAGAAAGTAGAACCCTGATGACACCGTGAGCATAAATATCCCAAGATGTTATATAATCACTAAGCCACAAGTCGGCTGCTATCCGACTACCCACCATGAGTTATCCTCCTTGTTTATGGGTCGAATCCCACAGTAATTATAAATCATCTGATTTGGGTTCTGTGGTTAAATGGTCCAATCATAGGAATAGATCAGCCTGGGTATTTTTTGTTATGAATAGTGATTGCTCAGATGGCGCTATGTATCCCCCCAGTCCCTAGGTGACGGTGAAACCCAGCCTATATGACCATAGATAAACGTCATCATCTATGGTGGCATTGACAGCTAAAAAACCCGGCTACACAATGACTAAATTATCTCGATGTATGACAGTTTCCGCCCCATAATAACCGAGAATTTCGGGGATTTGTTCCGAGTGACAACCTTTAATTTTCTGCATTTCGGAACTACTATAGTTAACTAAACCCCTGGCAAATTCTTGGCTTTCATTATCACATAATTGCACAGAATCATTAGGGTTAAATTCTCCCTCCACCCTGATAATTCCTGCGGCTAGGAGAGACTTTCCCCCCTCTTTAATAGCTTTAATTGCGCCGGGGTCAAGGTAAAGTTTACCCATAGGAACCAAGACATTAGCGATCCAGTGGCGACGGGAATTTACGGGGCGAGATTGAGGTTCAAATTGAGTACCGATCGCATCTCCGCTGAGAATTTTTTTAAGATTAGTAGGATGTTTACCATCAGTAATGACAGTACGCACCCCGGAACTGGTAGCAATACGCGCCGCCTCAATTTTGGTAATCATCCCCCCAGTCCCCCAACTGCTGCGGGAGGAACCTACCTCGACTTGAAATTCTTGTAACTGTTGAATATTAGTAACTAAATGAATGGGTTTAGCATGAGGGTTACTGCGAGGGTCGGCGGAATAAAGGCTTTCGACATCAGTTAACATAAATAGCCAATCTGCTTCTACTAAACTAGCCACTAAAGCCGATAAAGTATCATTATCCCCAAACCGTAATTCATCGACAGCGACGGTATCATTTTCATTGACAATAGGAATGACACCTAATTTGAGCAGTTGTTGAAAGGTATTATAAGCGTTGACATAGCCGCTGCGTTGCACTAAATCTCCGCGAGTTAGCAAGACTTGGGCGATGGGTTGTTTGAGGGTAGTAAATAAATCATCATAAACCCTAATCAAGCGCCCCTGTCCGACGGCGGCGACGGCTTGTTTAAGGGCGATCGCCCTAGGTCTTTCGGTTAATCCTAGGCGATCGCGTCCTACTCCCATCGCACCAGAGGACACCAAAACCACGCGATTTCCGTTTCTGCGTAGATCGGTTAAAGTCTCTACCAGAGTCGCCAAGGTTGACAGCGCCAAGTTTCCAGTTTCCGACTGGGTTAAACTGGAAGTACCAATTTTGACAACAATAGTACAGGTCATAATTGTTGAGGGGAGAGGGGGGGGGAGGTTTGGGAGTGGTTAACTTTTCAAAACAGCGCCAAAGAGTTTAGATATCCAAACTTCGATAGATCTAGTTGAGAAAGATATACCAGTTTGCATGGGGTCCACCATGGGTTCCACTAGAATTGTAAACATTCCCAAACGGTTTCCCGCCAGAACATCGGTAAATAGGCGATCGCCGACCATTGCAATTTGACCGGTGGGGATATCCATAGCATCGACCGCTTGACGAAGTTTCCGACGGGAGGGTTTAGCGGCGGCGTTAATGTATGGTAAACCCAGGGCGTTAGCAATACCACTAATGCGAGTATTGCTGATATTGTTGCTAACTAACCAGAGGGAAAATAGGGGTCTAACATTTTCTACCCACTCTCGCAACTCATCAGAGACTTCCTGGGTGGTGATAGGTACTAAAGTCTCATCGACATCTAACACCAGTCCTTTGAGATCATACTGATGAAGGATATCAGGTGTAAGCTGCATAATCGAGTCGCCCAGAACCAGATCCGGTTCTAAAAGTTTTCCCCAGGACATAGCTGATCGTAGAGTTGAACTCTACCATCCTACATTAAAACAGAGTAACTCATGACATTTTTATTGATTAGCGAGTTGTCGTTCAACTTCTGCGATCGCCGCCTTATGTTCCTCTCCGGTGCGGCTAAAGATATGAGTACCATCATACCGAGCCATAAAATAGAGGTAATCTGTTTCGGCTGGATTTAGGGTAGCCTTTAAACTAGCCACACCTGGGGAGGCGATCGCTGTTGGTGGGAGTCCCACATTCAGATAAGTATTGTAAGGTCCCGGAGTTTCCACCTGTCTAAAAGTTAGAGGTTGGTCAACAGTTTGGCGAATCCCCAGACCATATTCTACTGTAGGATCTGCAGCCAATGGCATTCCCATTCTGAGGCGATTATGAAACACCCCAGAAATCAAATTCCGTTCATCAGCCACCACCGCCTCTTTTTCCACAATACTAGCCAGTGCTACCCATTCATTGAGATCGAGATTGTGTCTGTCTCGGCTTTGTTGATAAATTGGTAGCGCCACCCTTTCAAATTGAGTTAGCATCTGGTTAATCACCGCTTTAGGGGTAATCAAATCACTAGCCAGAACATAGGTATCAGGATATAAAAATCCTTCCAGTATAGGTAATCCTTGCGGCAACCATGGATATTGATCGAATGGTATTTGTTGAGCTTGTGCGATAAACTCTTCCGCCGAAAAGAATCCTTTGGCTTGGAAATATTCAGCCATTTCCTGAATCGACCACCCCTCTGGAATGGTAAAGCTGGTTTGCATCACTTCCCCAGTCCAAATGCGATCGGCAATTGCACTGAGGGACTCCGTAGGAGATAGCTGGTAATTTCCCGCTTTAAATTCTCCATCTGGGTCTCGGAAAACCAACCACCTAGACCATAACCGCCAAGCTGTCGATGATCTAATCAAGCCAGCGCTTTCCAAATCGAGACCAATTTGCTGGCTAGATGTTCCTGGGGGAATTGAAATCAGGATAGCAGTTTCCGATTTAGCATTTTCTCCGATCGCATCTTCATCTACAGGGGGGGAACTAGCCCAACTCCACCAACTCCATCCTTGCCACCCAAAAAACACCCAAACTAATGGTACAACGGTGTAAAAAATACCTTTAGAAATCCGTCCCATAACCTATTCTATCAATTCCTGATAACTACTTTTGCTCAATTAGCAGTTCGGCTTTTAGCTAAAATCTCCAAAGAGTTTTTCCTCAATCATCGGTAGTAGTGGTTCAATTTTATCTAACTCTTCAGAAGATAGCAATTGGGGTTCACCTTTCTCATTCATACGAGCCATAATAAAAAATGGATCGAGGGGAGTATAAATGCCATATTCTTGTTCTTCATGATAAAAAGTGGTGAGCATTAACAGTTCCTCATAATCTTCTTCCCCCCCGCCCACAGAGCCATTCTCTTCCACATCATTATCAAAAATGTCCTCTGGTAGTTCCCCAGCCACAGTCAAGGTGACTGCTGTACGTTTGAGGGTAAGGTTTTGTTCTTCCAGAACTACTTTAGCCGTATCAAAAATACTATCTATGACCGCTTCTGACTCTACCGGAACCGCCACCTCTTCATCCTCATCATCAGACCAAGTGAGGATTTCCACCGGGGTATCGAGGGGAAGCAGCAAAATATATTCTTCCCCGTCTAGGCTAAAAGATGACTCAATTGTGCATTCAATCGATCGCCCTTGTTCATCAGTTAGGGTAGTGGCCTCTGGTTCGGGGATATTCTCGTCGGAAAATTGGGATGGCATGATTTTTGAAAGTAGTATGGTTGCTCAAAAAGAATAAGGCAATGCTAATTGTACCGATGGGTACAATTGATACAGATCCACTTGCACCAGAAAGAATACCATAACAGTGATATCTTAACCCCTAGGATTTGTTTCGGCGTTGATCGAGCCACTGTTGCAGAATCAAGGCGGCAGCTTTGCGATCGATTAGCGCCTTATTCTCAGACAAGGGGATTTTTTGCCCTTTTAACATCTGTTCAGCCTCCACAGATGTTAAGCGCTCATCCACATATTCCACGGGTAGAGCCAGGGATTTTTGCAGTCGTCGGGTATATTTTTGGATCTGACGGGCTTGGGTTCCTAACTCTCCATTGCTCAAATAGGGTAAACCGACGACCAAAATTTGCACCTGGCGCTGTTGGATGATGGCTTGAAACTGGGCCAAATCCGCCTCAAAGTGGGTGCGGACAATAGTAGTTAACCCGGTGGCGATTAATCCGGTACCATCACAGCCAGCCACTCCAATGCGACGGCGACCGATATCTAAGCCTAGGGCTGATATATAGCCTTTGGGGATGATGTCATTCATCGGCAGGTTTAATTGGGGTCTGGCGCACTACTCTCGGCGATAGTTTGGGGTGGAATTTTGGAGGAATCAGCAGTGCTGGTTTGATCATCATGGGTCTGATGATGCTCCATGGGTCCCAGCCATGACATTCCCCCAGGAACTGGCTTTCTCGATGGTTGCAAACTTTGGAGAACTTCCGACCATTGGAGAGGTTCGGCGATCGTTTTTGACTCACGCAATTTGTGCCAAACCGATCGCGACATTAGCAAAGTGTGTTCCACCGGCTCGGCTCCGACTTTTTGTAAATAGGCTTCGCGTTCCGGTTGATAATCCACCGAAGCCAGTCGCAGGGACTGAGGCGGAAAATCTTGGACCAATTGAGCCATTTGACATAAAAGTTCTGGGTATAACCAAGTATAGGCAGGATGAACGGTTAATTCAGCTTGATGGGGTTGGCCACCATCTCGACACAATTGGATTTGAAAATAACCGATCGCCGCCTTCCGTTGGGGTTCAAACACATAACCGCTCACCTGTTCGATGCCATCAAGCCATTGTCGCACTCCATCGACGATCGCTCTGATCACATTAGTTTGAAAATCGAGAATATGGCGATCGAACACCTGTCGGACTTGGGGAGGCATAGAAACCGTATCTAATTGATACAACAATTGAGCATCAGCATTGCTGACCGGAAGTAGATTAGGGACATCCGCCACAGATTGGGCTAAATCAGCCAGCAATTCAGGTTCTACAGACCAGTAAGTGATTTTAGCCAGAGGTTGGAACCCATTTTGTCGATATAGAGCCAAATCATCTTTATCGTTAACATTGACCTCCAAAACCCAAGTTCTAGCTTCCCAGATAGTTTCAAAGCAGTATCGCAACAGTTGGGAACCAATACTACTAGACGAAGTGCTGGGGTCTACGGACACTCGTTTAACCTGCCAGGTGCTACGGGTACGGTTAAACGGCGAAACTCTGATCACTCCTTGAACCTGTCCCCCCTGTTCCGCCACATAGGTATTAAATAGATGCTGACAGGGGTTAGGAAACCAACTCAGAAATCGGAGTAAGCCATACCAGAGTCGCAGTTGTTTGGTTTCCGGGTCAATGGTGCGGTCTTCGCGCCATGGCTCATCTACCGGCTGGGTAAGCTGAGACAAACGCTCAAAAGCCTCTAAATCGCGGTATTGAAAGGCGCGAATTGTCGCCTGAGTTTGATTGGGAGAAGGAAATAAATTCATGTGAATTGTGGGGTTTTGGGGTCTTGGTAGATCATTTTAGGCAGAGTTAAAGGCTTTGATCCGATTCGGGACGGATCAGAACTAATGGGGTGCGCTCATCAGCATTTCCGGCGGGATTGCTTCTAAGCGATCGCTCCACTAAAGCCGTAGATAAACCAGAAGTAGCTGCTAATATTTTAACCGCTTTCAAGTCGTTAACGTCTACAATGGCCGCTTCTAGTCCCGTCGCTTGGCGAATACGGTTAACTACCCCTTGAGGGTCTTCTGGACCAAGAACAATAAATTGATCGTAAGGTGGTAAGGTTCCGGTGACATCATCAATAAGGCGTGCTTGTTCCCCTGCTAATTCGTAAAACCCGCCTGGATGACCTAATACCTTGCCAATAGCGCCTCCGACAAAGGCTCCGAAAACCCGCACCGGACCGACTATATCGACCAGGGTTTGCAGTCCGCAGGCGGTGGCTAGGCTGGAGGTGGGCATAAAAAAGTAACAAATTCGCACCGCTACCCATCCGGGTTTGACTTCCGTTGGGTGGCGGAACCTACCTTGAATTAAGGCTAGGGGAGTTTCTCCCATTGTAACAATATCTCCCGGTTTAGCGTGTGGCATTACATAACGCTGCACTACTTCCACGGGATCATCTAGTTGCGCTAGGAGATGGGTGCGGATCGGGAATACTTGACCGCCGCCTTCTACGGGGCGAGGAGTGGGGGGGATTTGCGGATCTGGGTATTGCATGGGAATCACCAAATGGCGGACTTTGGGTATTCTGCCTTGGGGTCCATAGGTGACGTAGCGAATTTGTACCCAAGCTGACTGGAGTTCCTTGAGGTTTGGGCTTTGAATGTCGATAATTACTTGAAATCGGGTGAGGTGGCGCGCTTTGACGATATAGGCTAACCAGTAATCATCGGCTCTGGGGGTGGTGGCTTCATGGGCGGCAATGATGCGGGTGTTTACCCTGGTATTGGCTAAACTCCCATCAGATAGGAGTTTGACTTTGGCTGTCACCTCCGGCACCATTATTTCTAGGGTCTTGGTCCGGTTGCAGAGTTCAAATTCTCCTTTGAGGAGGAGTCTTTGGGGTTCTGTGGGTGTCTTTTCCCAATTGACGGCTCTTAGTTCTAGGTCAT
Organism: Limnospira sp.; assembly: GCF_051859755.1. NCBI lineage: Bacteria > Bacillati > Cyanobacteriota > Cyanophyceae > Oscillatoriales > Sirenicapillariaceae > Limnospira > Limnospira sp. Next base: position 230 of record NZ_JBIMLI010000014.1, on the reverse strand, counting down.
TACCCGGACGGTTACGATGCTGCCATTCTAAGGCAATTAAAATGATGGCGATCGCTACTACAATGGCGATCGCTAAGGATAAAATCAGATTTACAATAATCACACCAGCCCCCCAATTAAAGCTATCAAACATGAGATCGACATTATTCTAGGTTATACGAACAGCACTGGAGCATGAAAACCTTGTCTCAAGAGAGCAAGGATGAAAGGCGACACGGGTACTTTAGTGC
>NZ_JBIMLI010000013.1:59043-60209 GCF_051859755.1 Limnospira sp. | reverse complement strand
GAGTTGCGAATCTTTTTGGGTATTGTACCTTATTGTCCTAAGATGTAAAGCAAATCTTGGATTAAATTCTTGCTCCCCCCCTGGAACAATACACCGTTAACCTAGAAGAAACCGGCGAGTTAATGATTCCCGAACCTGTGCGGAAACAACTGAACCTGCAAGCGGGCGATCAACTCACTTTAACCCTTGAAAAAGATGGCAGCCTGCGTCTGGTCAGTTGGCGTGAGCAAGTCCAAAAACTCCGGGGAATTTTTAAAGATATTTCAAACGGTGTAAGTCTCGCCGACGAACTGATTCGAGAACGGCGTTCCGAAACACAGCCGGACGACCAATGGTGAGTCAAAATCCCCGTGCCTCAATGTCCTGAGAATTGGGGCGATCGCATTTTTCCCCCGCAGGGAATTTCGGAAAAGTAAACCTAGGTGACCAAAAAAAAATTTTCTGGGCGCGCCCCCGCGCTTTTTTTTTCAGAAAACCCTATCTTTTTCTGGCAGTCCGTGCTACACTCTAATATAATGGGAATATTTGCGAAAATATTATTTTTTCTCACATACCATTATTTAACATACTCCTATCATAGCCAACTAGCGCCGCCGTGTCAACCCCTATTTACTAAGGCGGGCGGGCCATAATTTTTTAAAAAAAAGCGGCAGGTTGATAACCTAGTTAGAGCGATCGCCTAAAACTTTCCAGGTTTTTTCATCTACAACCCCGGTAGCTTCTAAGCCCATAGCCAACTGAAAGTCAGAGACAGCCGACAAAGTTTTCGGACCAAATATACCATCAACAGGACCCGGATCATGTCCAGTCAACTCTAGGCGAGTTTGCAGAGTTCTGACTTTAGAACCGCGATCGCCTTGTTTAATGAGAGTTTCTGCTATAGTCTGCTGGTGAGGATCTTTTGAGAGAGCCTGCCAAGTGCTGCGATCGACCACTCCAGTAGGTCTGAGACCCTTAGCCAATTGAAACTGAATGAGGGATCGTTCAGTGCGGGGACCAAAGAGACTATCTATACGACCGACAGAAAAGCCATGTACTTCCAGGCGCTGCTGTAAACCGGCGACCTGTGCTCCTTCAGTTCCTCGCGCTAGGGTCATTTCCCTAGGTCGAACCTGGTTTTCTTCAGGTTGATAGAAGGGTTCAGCAAAGGTAGTTTCTTCGCGAAT
>NZ_JBIMLI010000013.1:19805-58947 GCF_051859755.1 Limnospira sp. | reverse complement strand
GAATTTCCTCACTGGGTTGGTAGAAAGGTTCAGCAAAGGTAGTTTCTTCGCGAATTTCCTCACTGGGTTGGTAGAAAGGTTCAGCAAAGGTAGTTTCTTCGCGAATTTCCTCACTGGGTTGGTAGAAAGGGTCAGCCAAAGTGCGACGATCGCCTGTTGGCTGTTCTGGCTGATAAAACGGTTCCGAGAATAGACTTTGATCATCAGAGAAACTCCGACGATCTTGGGTTAGTTGGAGAAGTCGTTCAATTTCGGACTCTGCGATCGCCGATCTAGTCCCGGACGTGGCGATCGCGGGACCTGTAAAGCTGGGAATTGCTAAAGCCATGATGCCAGCAATGATAGCAGTTTTGATACCCATTATGACTAAGCGTGCGTGTTATGGTTTGAGGTTATAGCTGTTAGTTAAGCTATCCGAGATCACATTGTAACATCCGGATCGGTTTTCCGACACACTCAAACCGATCCCAAATGACTCAAATCTCTAGCCCGGTTCGCGGAGACCAAGCTATCTCTAACGCTGTAGATGCTGTTGTAATAACTCCTGAGACCTGGGTTTATAGATCAAATAGAATAAAGCCTCCAAATAGCGCATCATATCGGCGCGTTTTTCTTTAGAGATATATTTCCAGAACCCATAGACGCGGGTAAGAGTCAACAATCGGGAAGTGTGTATTTTCCAAGTATAGCTGCTGTAAACCCGATCCATGCCCCGTTGAGAAATTTCATTCCAGAAGCCAATATTATATTGACATCGAAGCAGAAACTCATCTAACTTAGCAGCAGTCTCGTCATAGTTAGTGGGGTTAATGTAAAAGCCATTAATTTTATCTTTGATAATTTCCAGGGGTCCACCGAATTGAGTAGCAAAGGTAGGTAAACCGGATATCATGGCTTCTAAAATAGTTAACCCAAAGGCTTCAAATAGAGCCGGTTGTACAAAGACACCATGATGGTCAGCAATTACCCGATACATTTCCCCGGTATCAGTTTTAGAAAGACGGACACCGAGCCAGCGAACTTTATCATAAAGATTATAATGCTCAATGAGATGATACATCTTTTGAATTTCTTCGGCTTCTTCATAGTCGCTAGAATCTTCAACCCGCAGTTTTCCCGCAATAAAAATCAAGTTAGCTTTTTCTTGGAGTTCGGGATGTTGACCATAGCATTCTACCAAACCAGTGATATTTTTAATCCGGTCTAAACGAGCGACAGAAAATAGGGGTGGTTTAGTTGGGTCAGCCAATTTCCCAAACACTTGGCTAGGGTCATCCAGGTGAAAAATCAAATTTTCTAGTCGTTGGCGATCGCTTGATATGCGTTCTTCGGTGCGAGTATAGGGGAAGAAAATGGTCTCATTGACCCCAGGGGGAACCACATTAAATTTCGGGCTAAATAGTTCGATACCATTGACCACATGATATAAACCGGGCATAGTATAAGACTTATAAGACTCATACTGACCGACACTATCAGTAGTGCCAATAATTTCTTGATAGGTGCTGCTAATAATAAAATTAGCGGCATTCATAGCAATCAAATCGGCGGTAAATTGCAAGGAGAAATGATATTTATCCTCCATATTCTGCCAGTACAAATCACTAAACACATATTTAGATTTTTCTAAAGCATGAGCTACATTACACTGAATAACATTCAGGCGTTTAGACAGCAAAAATGCCACCAAATTACCATCAGAATAATTGCCAACAATTAAATCAGGGCGACCTTGGAACTCCGCCAAAATTTCAGTTTCAGCATCAATAGAAAAAGTTTCTAGGTAAGGCCATATCTCAAACCGAGATATCCAGTTTTGGGTAACATTAGGGTTAAATTCCCGGAAGGGAACCCTGAGAATCCAGGCATTTTTAGTGCCATAAACTTTTTCTAATCGTTGATGACAACGAGTTCCATCACTATGAGGAATTAAACGAGTTAAAATCATCACTTTTGGTTGCACCCCCAAAACACTCAAGCCCGAGAGTTTCAATTCTTCCTCTAGTTCCATTTCTAAGCTACGCGCCTGGTCTAAAATATAGACAACTTGACCGCCTGTATCAGGACGACCTAAGACCCCTTCCTGACCAAACCAGCCATGAATAGAGACTAAAACGATACGGAAAATCATGGGAATACGAGCGAGGAATGCTTCTAAAACTTGATGGTCGGGAGAGTCCAGAAGTTCGTCTAGCATTTCTAGGGTTTCTAAGGCGCGTCTGGCGGTATTTCCCCATCCGGGTTCAAAGCCAATTTCTTGCAATTCAAACCGGAAGTTTTCGTAGGGTTCTTTGGGGGAACGCTTATTAAGTAATGAAATGGCTTTTTTAATGGCGTGGGAAAGTTGGTTTTGATTAGTGATGCGATCGTTAATCATTAATTGTAAGCCATTATAAGAATGGAGGCTCAGAAATTGATACAGAGATTCCAGCCATTGATTAGAGTCTTGAAAGAGTTTGCTCGATAAATAGCGGTTGAGATAACGGACTCCTTTACCGATATTTTTGGAGTCTCGCAGTTGGGGAGAATAGTCATAAAAGGGGCCAAAGTCTATGGCGAAAATATTACCTTCATGGGGATGGTGATGGTCCACGAAGTGATCTCGTAAATCGAGCAATTCCTGAACACTCATGACATCAACGGATAGATCAGGTCGGAGACGAAACCTTTCCTGGGTGGCTATCTGGGGACGTACAATCAAGCAAATGCTTTCATTTTCGAGAATAATTTCTTGGGTATAGTAAATCAGTTTACTGAGGTTAGAACTATGAACAAAATGATCTGATTTTTGAAATTTAAGGCAATAATCAGCAAAGGCTTGTAGGATATCATTGCGGAGTAAATATCGCTTTTCTGAGATTCTCAGTTCACTAGCGAATTGTCGCAGATCCTGTTTTTCGTCGCTATCAATTACGTTCTGAATGAGTTCGGACATGAAAAATTCTCCTGATTAGTTTCTTGTCGATGTTGTGGTTATCCCTAACCCTGGCTTGATTTATAGGTCTTCGTTTGTTGATCACACATCTTACCCAGTATAGATTTTGGCTGGGAAGGTTTGACAAAAATTTATGGTGATATGGTGATATGTTGATGGGTCTTGTATTTTGGCTATTTTCTGATTTCCCATATCTGTCAGGGAGAGGGGTGGAGACTTAAATATCCCTGAAATGGGGGGTTATGCTAATGGGGGTGACTCTGGTTGGGACAATATACTTAGGGGGTGGGCGCTATTTCATCAAAAATGGTGAAATGATGATTTAGATCCTGATCCCCCGGGAAGGCGATCGCATGATTTCATAGAAATATGGTAGTTTTCTATGATTTAGCTTTCCCCTTATACCTGGGTCCCTAATCTGTTGTTAGGTATAGTTATGATCCGAATTATTAGATTAATTATTATTTGTTGTACAATCTGATGGTATTTTGGTCTCTCAATCTATAAGTGATATGTCAACAATGGATTACAACAATACGCCGAAACCCATCACGGGTGAAATGGATGATAAGGCTAAAGCCCGTTTGCTTCTGACATTATGGGCGTTGGGAGGAACACAGACTAAGGTTAAGAAAAGTGATCTGACCAGTAAAGTCAAACAAAAACGACAAGGTAAGAAAGTCGGGATTTATCAGGGACTCTATGAGGATCTCAAAAATGCTGGGGCGATTGAGATTCATAAAGAAAACCAAGTCCCAATGGTTTTATTAACAGAAACAGGTAAATGGATGTTGGTTGAAGCCTTACAAAATCATGAATTTGAGTTTGAGGGAACTGTGGTTGCGTCTCGGTTGGCTAATGGATTAGTTGATTTAGTTCGAGCCATAAGTCAGAGAACATCTGGGACTGATACCTAATCATATTTAGCCAAAAATTGGGAAGTTGAACTGTCTTGACTATCCCCCAACCAATGACCCTATTTCCCCCTAATCAAAACATGGGATAGATTTGAAAAACCTTCCTTGTAAATACCAGCACTCAAATCTGGATCGCCTTTCATTTCCGTGATCAAGTTTACTCCTCACACTTTCTTAAACGCGATAACGGATTCAGATCCAGATTGATGTGGTCTAATTATGAGGTGTGTCTACTAACAATCAATACACCCCTATCATGTTGCTTGAATGGAGATGTTATTGTGGCTTCGATTTGCCTTTTTTAACCATAGCACCAACTCCTCAAACAATTAAAGCTACAGTGGCTGAAGGTTCGGGGACAGATTTCTTATTATATTCTGTTTGCATTTGATGATAAACGCCACTAGCAATAATTTGATGGGCTGTGGTAGTGGGGTGGATATAATCCCAGAATAGATACTCGTGGGGGTTCTGACAAATTGTGCCTGATCTTAAGGATAGACAGCTATCAGTTACGTTGGTTAATCCAAATTGTTGAGGGTTAGCGATCGCATTATCGAATAAACTACCCACATCAAAAAAGCTAATATGGGCATTAGATAAACTTTTATTTAACCCTAATATTCCTTGCTGTAAGGCTTGATTATGTTGGATACTGAGGCTATTAAGTGCGGCGGGGTTAAAGGAATTAAAAGGGTCAACTGGGTCGAAGGGATTAAATTGGGCAATGGGTGTTTTTCCTAATTGCGGTAAATTTAGCACTAGAAAATTACGGGCTCCCACACCATACAAAGAACTTACAGCTTGCGTAATATTATTAACCGGGATATTTACATCAGTTTCCCTTCCCCCTAAATAATCATTTGCTCCCGCCCAAAGAATATATAACGCATCAGATTCGCGGATTGACCGGACATTAATAAAGGGGCAATAAATGCCTGTAATTGAGTTGATCAACCTGGTCAAAATCCTGGGTGGCGTTAAAATCTCCGGTTGTCGCTCCATTAAAGGCAAAATTTACCCCGTCAATGGGAGAGTCTGGGTCGATTAATGTAGTCGGATTTAAACCGAATTCTGAGGCTAAATAATCTACAAATAGTAATCCATTAGATGCTCGTTGGTCGAAGTAGGGTAGACCTTGAAAAATGGCTCCGCTAGTGGCTTGATAAGCGTTACCTGTATCTGATCAACCATCTCCAAATATATAGATTTGACTAAAGTTAAAGGTGGCGGTGATCGCTGAGGTCTCGGTAATTATATTTATGGCGATCGCACCAATAATGCTAGTAGTTAATGAGATGCTTTTGTAGATGCTTTTCATAACCAGCCCTGGTGTGAATTGGGGTAATTTGTACATGGTAAGGCAACTTTAACATGATGACTCCGTGAAATTACATAGGCTGGTGTAAACTTTCAGGATGATTTTAGTAAAGGTTTGGTAAAGCCATGGCGCTGAGGTCAGGGGATAATCAATAGTTAATTTACCCCCAGACCTAAAATTAATGGGAATTAAGTATCTTTGAAGGAACGCATAGTTGGGAATAAAATAGCATCGCGGATACTCTGGGTATCAGTTAAAAACATAACTAGGCGGTCAACTCCAATTCCCATACCACCACAGTTAGGCATCCCCAAAGAAAGTGCTTGAATAAAATCTTCATCCATGGGGTGTGCTTCATCATCTCCGGCTTGTTTTTGAGCCAATTGTTCCTCAAATCGCTGGCGTTGATCTACGGGGTCATTTAACTCAGAAAACCCGTTAGAATATTCAGTGCCATGAATAAATAATTCAAACCTCTCTACAAATCCCGGCTTAGAACGGTGTCGTTTAGCCAAGGGACTGACTTCTACGGGAAAATCAATAATAAATGTAGGTTCAATTAGGGTTGATTCTACCTTTTGGTCAAAGACGGCATAGAGTAAATATCCCAAATTTTGAGTATTTAAGTCTGTGAGTCTCACGCCGATCGCTTCAGCTTTGGATTTAGCTTCTGAGAATTCCAGGGTATCAAAATCTAAGCCAGTTTCATCTCGGACAGCTTCGACCATAGTTTTAACCCGCCAATGTTTTCCGGTGAATGTGGGATAAATATTGCTGTAGTCATATTGGCGATCGATACTGATTTTATCTCCCTGATAATCAATCTGAGTAGACCCGCCCAAAACCTCTGTAGCTACGGCACAGATTAAGTCTTCAACCAAAGCCATAATTTGGAAATAGTCAGCATAGGCTTGATAGACTTCAATGGAGGTAAATTCTGGGTTATGGGTGCTATCAATTCCCTCGTTACGAAAGACACGACCAATCTCGAAAACCTTTTCCATACCGCCACAAACGGCACGTTTTAAGAACAATTCGGTAGCAATACGCAAGTATAAATCAATATCTAGGGCATTGTGATGGGTAATAAAGGGTCGCGCCGCCGCGCCGCCATAAATAGTCTGGAGGACGGGGGTTTCAATTTCATCAAATCCGGCATTCCATAGATAGGTGCGAATGCTGCGGATAATGCGGCTACGGAGTTTAAACCGCTGTAGGGATGTGGGATTACTAACTAGGTCTATTTCCCGGTGGCGGCGACAGAGTTCGGGGTCATTGATGCCATAGTAGGAGTCGGGGAAGGGTATGGTAGCTTTGGAGATCACGTCAAGGCGGGATACTTGAATGGAGAGTTCCCCCCGGTTGGTGCGGCAGCCAATACCCTCGACTCCGATAAAGTCGCCAATATCGAGAAGTTTTTTAATTTGGTTGAATGTTAAACCGGGGTCGCCTGTGACGAGTTTTTTCTCGATTTTGAGTTGAATGGTTGCTGATGCGTCGGTTAAGCCAATAAAGCCAATACTACCGCTATCGCGTTTGAAGGTGATGCGACCACAGACTCGCAGGGGAAGTGCTTGGGGGTCGGCTTCTCCGTTGGCGAGTTGGTGTTGTGGTTGGGAAAAGTGATCGTGAATTTCTTGGGCGAGGTGCGATCGCTCAAAAGCTACGCTAGGATAGGGTTCAATACCCTGACTACGCAATTCTTCGACTTTTTTGGCACGAACTTCTAATTCGTTGCGGGTTGGATTCTCAGGCATTTCGGAAATTACATTATAGATTAGAGTCCTAGGATCTCATATCATAGCGATGGTGAAGATCAGAAGAACCGGATATTTATCAGTTACTGTGGTTAACACTTGTTTATCCCATGAGGAAGGTTAAACCCAAAGTTAGGCTCGTTGTCCTGGGTGCTATTATACTGGCAGTAGGTGCGATCGCTATTGGTTTAGCGTTCAGGCCTGATGCTGAAAAGGATTTGAAGGCTAATGGGGATGCTCTGTTTGAGCCGATAGTGGGGAATCCTGGCTTTGAGGGGGAACCGCCGCCAGAGGTGAGGCGCAATTTTCCTGATGGTGAGTTTCGGGGTGCTGATTTTTACCCGCGAGCCAAGGCTAGAATTAGGAGTAATCGGGTAAATGTTCGCCGACTGGCTACTCTCAACACTGGAAGTATTGCTAGGTTATCGGAGGGGACGGTGGTGGAGGTGGTCGATCGCATTGATAATTCTGAGGATGGTTATATTTGGTATAAGGTTGTGCTTCCCGAAAGCGATCGCCAGGGATGGGTTCGCGGCGATTTACTTACCCAGATATCCGATTAAAGATTACGTCCCCTCTCCCCCTCTTCTCTGGGTTCTTTCTGGGTCTGTGGTTGCCAATCCCACCGCTCATGGTAAATTAGATCATCTCTATATCTGTTTATTGGTGAACCATCGGTAAACTAACCGACTCAGCAACAAGCCGGATAAGATACTTAAAACAATCGTCGCTAGTCCCCCCCACCATAGGCTACTGACCGACGGTGGCTGGTTGGGATCTTTATCGATATGATTTTGGGAAACTGTAGCAGTGATAGCAGGGCTGAGGATTTGTCCGATCGCGATCGTCGCACAGGACCCCGTGAGCAATTGACCTAACTTTTGTTGCTGGTCACTCTGTTGTTTTTGTATCGTTTCATCATCAATACTCACTTGAGTTTGCACACTCAACATCAGTTTATCATACAATTGCAAACCCGGACTCATAAATCCGATAGTCGTTTCAATCTGTTTTAAATAATGTTCCGCATCATTGACAAAATCGACAAAAAAATTTGAGACATTTTCCTCTGTATATTTTTTGATTTTTTGAATATATTTTTTATAGGTATATAAATTTGCACGTAATGTTTTTTCTTGGTCAGATAAAAAAGATAAGTTTTGGTAAAAGCTTAAAGCTTTGTGAGGTAGCAGTTTAAGTGAGTTTTTATCCCACTGAGTTTTTGAGAAATCCTTAGTTAGCTGTTCAATTTCTTCATATTGATGACTGAGTGTCTGTTTTAAATCAAAACTTTGGGAGTAGCAGAATTTAATTTTATGATAAGTTAAAAATATATATTTCATAATTGAATCATTAATGTTATCCGCTGTTTCCTTGGCTTTAGCATCTTTGTAGAAAACAATTCCCACTAAACGGTTCGTTTCAATACTAGAATTATTCTCTTTTTTGTCTTTATTTTTTTGTAAAATATAATAAAAAGGATTTCCTAAAAAATTAGATGAAATTAAATTCTGCGAGATGATTGTTTCGGTACTGTATTTTCTTAAACATTCAGCCGCGATATCAATAGTTTCAATACCATTATTGCTTGAGATAATTCCCGACAGAATAACGGTCTGTCCGAGTTCAATCGGCAGAGTACAAAGATGTTCGCAGAGATTTGCAAAAGTTGCTAGAGATTGCTCCTCGCCTTCTTTTGGTAAACTATACCTGGTAAAATGCAGTAGATAGGTATCATTCAATCGCCGTACTGCAAGGCTACTCATATAATTTCCAGTTTCTAAATATAAGCAATCATCATTTGGTTTATCTTTTTTTTTGCAGTCCTCTGGTATTTCCTCCCAAGTTAAATCCAGCAAACTGCCGAATGGTGACATATCTTGCTCAAATGAAATTAATCTGACAAACTCTCCCGCATTTTTCTGTTGTTTGCTAGTTAGATGAAAAGTGAGCTTATCTAAATTTTTCGTAAAATAATCACGACGTTCCTTGATTTCTTCCTCAGAGTCATTCAAACCATTTCGTAACTCATAGTGATAAAAATTGACAGTTGGATATTGAATTTTAGGAAACTGGCTACTTGTCATTTTCGGTTGCTCTCTTTTTTCTTTCCTTGATCTCATTTAGCTGATTTTCGGCATATTGGCGAATATCGCGGCATTCGTTCAGCAGCATGTTCTGCATTGCCCAGTTTTCCAGGTCTTGGCGAATCTCGCGACCTTCGTTATCAAGCATCATCGGCATTGCCCAGTTTTGCAGGTCTTGGCAAATCTCGCGACCTTCGTTATCAAGCATCCTTTTAGCGATCGGTTGAGTATCAACTTCATCATCAAGGCAGCCTGTTTTCTTAACAACTGCTTGAATATCTTCCGAGTTGATGGTTCGATAAATCTTAAGATAAGACTCTTTGAAAATTTCATAGCCGGGTTGATAGCAATAAGACCCAATATAATTGACCATTGCTGACGGATTTAACTGGTCTTCTGGACTAATGTTGCTGAAAAAGTTGAGAATTTCTAAAAAAAGTTCCTCGCTAATCCGGTTATAGAGTTCGTCAGGAGGATTCTTGAGCAGTTCTTTAAACGCTCGTAAACTTAACAGTTGTCGCCGAACAGTGATTTCCTGATTATTTTGACTATTCATGTTTTAACATCCCGTTAGAATAAATGGAGCCCAATAATAAGGATTCTCAAAAGGAGTACCTTCTAAGTCTCCTAACTCTCGGAGAGTGCCATCCAAATCAAACCTGTCTAACCATTCTAGTTTACTCAAATCCCACTCATTTGAACGCTGTATCAACTCATCCACCGTGCGAGTTCGCAACCAGTTTTGAGCCTTTTGCAGCGCCACCGCTTTATCTGGGGTCTGTTCTAGCTGACCGTAGAACTCATCCAGCAGAAACGCAGTGGCGATAGAATTGACCTTCCACAGACTGCTAACAACCGCTTTCGCACCCGCCAGGAGGAACCCCGTAGCAATTCCCAAACACTCATCCGTCGGTTGAAAGGCATCCACCACCCCCGTACAGCAGGCGGAAAGGGTGACTAAATCAGCCTCCGGGAGGTGCAAGTCCGCCAACAGGGTACTCAGGGTGAGGTTCTCCTGGTGGTCTTCCGATAGCATCAGATACGAGTTTAGGGGATTGTCAAAATTATACTCCGCATGACCCGAAAAGTGGAAGCAATGGTAATTTTTTGCCTTCTCCAGAATTTCCGATTTTTTGGCTTTGGCATTGGGTGGGGGTAAAACCTGGTAATTTCCCCTAAAGTTGGGACGCTGGCAAATACTAGCTATTTCCGCCTTAGCAAAGATTAAATCCTTGTCTTCCGTCGGGTTTTCGATGCCGAGAAACGACTGGCGATACCTTTGGCGATTCTGACAGATTTTCCAGATATGCAGGTTGGGGAAATAGCGCACCGAAAAACGGTCAATCAGGCGCTGAGTGGGATTCAAGGGAACCGCATGAATCGGAAACAGATGTAAACTGTTGTTGGGAACAATAATTAACTGCTGAATCTGGCGGGGTAGATACTTCTCTAACTCCCGGAAATTGAGCAATTCTCCCAGAGAGTCAATCCGGCGGGGTAACTGTTCCAAAGTGGTCTGGAGTGCGTCGTTTTTAGATTTGCTTTTGTCTCCCAAATCTGCCACCCAGTCTCGCGCCAACCTTTCCAAAGGATTCTGGGGTTTGAGATTAACCCGGAGTTCTTCAGGAATTAAGGGGGATTCCTGTCCGGGAAGAATCAGCAGGGTGATGAGTTCGTTTTCAGTGAAGAAAAACTCAACAATTGCTGTATTTGAGGGCAGTAAATCTTGAACTTCCCCGAAAGAGAGAGGGTAAACTTTAGTTTTGGCGATAAATTCCGGTTCAATTTCGGCAACTTGGCGGTAAAGGTTTTCTAAGGTTTGTTTAGCATTTTCCCAGTCGATACCGAGGGCTTCTAATTCCCCTTCCGAGAGATGCTGATTGATGCCATCTGTATAGGCTTGTAAGGTTTGGCGTTCTCTTTGTTTGGCGGTGTTGATGTCTTGGGCGAGTTGCTTGGAGATGGTAGGAGGTAAGGGAGCATCCTGTTGGGCGATGCGTTCTACCAGATAGCGATTTCGGAAAATTTCGGTGTAGAAAAAAGTTCTAATATAATCGAAATTTTCTAATGAAAACTTTACAGTATTTTGATATATGTTCATGCAACAAATCATGAGATTTCGACGATTATCGATATCCTTTCCTTCTTGCATTCTTTCAAGATAGCTAACTAGACTATCGCACAATATTGGTTTGATAAAAGATTTGCTTGGCAATCCTTTAATAACCCTTGGTTGAAAAGGCTTTAGAACCAATTTACTTATAGGGTGTAGAGATTTATGTAGATCCAAAATTGCCGAATTAATAGCCATATAATTCTGTGGACGCAAACTTTTTCTAATTTCTATGACGGTTACTAAATTTATTCTGCCAATATTTTGCAGTTGTTTTAAACATTGCCACTGCATTAATTCGTTAGTGGTAGTTTTTATGAATTTGACTAAAGCATCACTTGCCTTGTGGCTTTTTGTTCCAATAGTTCCCAGGGATTTAATTGCTTGCCACTGTATCAGTTCATTCTGGCTAGTTTTTAAAATATCACTTAAAGCCAAAATAGCAGTTTTATTTTTAAATCCAATTAATTCCAGTATTGTGATTAATTTAAACTGGACAATTTCATCTTTGGTTTCGGTCAGTAGTTTAGCATAATAAATGATAATTTTTTGCTTAATTTTTGGTTGATTAAGAAAAGGTAAAAATATCTTTGCTAGGTAAATATAAGATTTTTTTATTGGCCAATACCTATAAATCAAAAAAACCAGACACAAAGAATGTATATACACAATCAGCCAGCTAATGGTATTGATTAATGATACAAGGAAATAGTTAGGCCATAGGAGAAAAATATATTGTGTCACAATAAGCGAGCCAAGGAAGCCAAAGATTATGGCGCATATTGGCCAGATAAAGTTGATCCACTGTCTTTTATTGATAACAGACGATGGAATCTGATCTGACTTCAACAAAAGATGAGATGATATACCGACAATTTTACCCAAACTTTCTGCCACTCGTCGGCGGGTAGACTTATCGGTAGTAGTTTCCAGAAGCTTGACTAACGCCCAAATTGCCGTTTCGTTACCTTGGCTGATTTCACCTAAGCTTTCTGCCACTTGTCTGCGGGTTCGCTCATCGGTAGTAGTTTCCAGAAGATTGACTAACGCCCAAATTGCCGTTTCGTTACCTGTGCCGATTTCACCTAAGCTGTATGCGGCTTGTATGCGGGTAGACTTATCGGTGGTAGTTTCCAGAAGATTGACTAACGCCGAAATTGCCGTTTTGTTACCTTTACCGATTTGACCTAAGTTTTCTGCCGCTCGTCTGCGGGTCCGCTCATCGGTAGTAGTTCCCAGAATATCAATTAACTCATCAATGCACTTGTCTTTCATCATATTTCAGACCGCTTTAGAGTGGTTTTTAGATTAATCTCATAAAGGGCGAAGCATAACTGGATAAAGTCTCTGCTTTCAGAAACCGGGTTTCTTGTAGGAGCCAATAGCAATTCGCCCGTACTCGGTATGAAGCATAGATCGCCCCTCTGTATTTGGGATAAACTGATTATAATTTGAGAAAAGGCTGTCAGCACGGTGAGTATCCCTGGCGGGGACGGGAATAACGCTTGAGGATGCCGGAATTACCGTGAAGAGTCTTCCCGGGAAAACCTGCTGCCTAAGTTTGTGTTATTTTTATCAGTAAAATTTGCGGATAAAGTGAATTGAGAAAGAGAATATGCAAGCAGAACAATATCCATTTGTCCAAGAATTGATTACAGATGTTTCTGGTCAAATTCGTAAAGTCATCTTGGATTTCAGTGATTATCAGCGACTGCTAGAAGTTATTGAACAAGAGGGACTTTATCAAGCCATGATGGAAGTCAAAAATGAAACTTCCTTGGACTTGGAAGCCGCCCTAGCTGAACTTGAGAAAGAATGAAAAGGCAGTATAAGCGGAGTTTTTTACAAGACTTGAAGGCTCTGACAAGTACCCCTCGCGCCCTGACTTTAGCAACTATTCCCAATCCGATTAAACTGCCCAAGGGTAAGGATTCCCAGTCAGCAATAAAGCCACGGGAAACGGAGGCATCGATCGCACTTAGTTTAATAAAGGAAAATCAAATTTCTGGAGACATATCCAACCAACAATGGGAGTCCGAATAAAAAGAGGACTTAGCTACCCTTAGCTGAAATTGCTATAATGAAATGAACTTTCTCAGTTTCTCTCCTTTCACCAACGGATCGACATGACTCAAAGCCCAGACCCGACAATAGTACCGCCGGCTTTTCCCGATCATACCCAATTACCTGAATCCGACGGTACCTTTACACAAAACTTTTTCAAACATCCCCAGAGTATTTTATTGACCGATTCTCTGGAAAGTACATTGCAAACCCTCCACCCCAATGGACAATATGCGATCGGTCAAAATTCCGGCATTTATTGGCGGGAAACTGACCCGCCGGAACGGGGTGCCGAAGCCCCAGATTGGTTCTATGTTCCCAATGTGCCACCGCAATTAGATGGTCAATATCGCCGTTCTTATGTATTATGGCGGGAGTATGCCGCTCCCTTTATTGCCATTGAATTAACCAGCGGTGATGGTTCGGAACAACGAGACAAAACCCCCCTCTCTCGATCGCCAGAAGGCGTTAACCAAAGACCTGGAAAATTTTGGGCTTATGAGCAGATTATTCGCATTCCCTATTATGTCATTTATCTGATTCAAACCCATGAGTTAGAGGTTTATCGCTGGGTGGGTGGTCGCTATGATCGCTGGGAAGCCAACGATCGCGGACGTTACCCGATCGCCACTATGGGAGTCGAGTTAGGCGTGTGGGAAGGTAGCTATCAAAATCAGACCCAGCAATGGTTACGGTGGTGGGATAACCAGGGTAATTTATTGCTCACTGGTAGCGAACTCGCTAAACTCGAACGCCAACGAGCCGATCGCGCCGAACAAAGCCAACGAGAAGCCGTTCCTAAACTGCTGTCAAGGGGTTTAAGTATACAGCAAGTAGCTGAGGCTTTGTCCTTGTCCGTGGAAGATGTGGAAAAACTCGGCTCGGTTAAAGATTAAAATCAACGGCGATCGCGAATAACTGCGATCGCTATTCAAGACTGTGGCGATAATTCCCCAGCCGATAACGTTGCCAAAAGTGCATCAATTTAGAGGCGGATAAACCAGCCATAGAAGCAGAGGGAAGCATCCCACTCAGCTTAACTCACCAATATGAATGGGTCGAGAAGTGGGGGATATAAGAGAGAATCGGATGAGCAATCCAGAGACAGTAGAGATAAGATTATCGGGTATCATTAATGCGATCGCACCTAAATTTAACCCATTACAAAACCCAATCAGAAGATACCAGCATCGATGCGGAATTGATGCAATTTGGGCGGTCGTGTCAACTCAGCGCCAGTCAAAAACTGGCATTTCTCAAACGGATCATCCAACGGGGTCTAAAATTGGTCTGCTGGGGAATTCACCAACAATCCCCCAATGGCGACAATTTGACATTCAAACAACTGTACGTCCGCAGACGCTGGGGGGAACTGTTTGCTACTTATAGTGATAATAACCTGTTTGATGAAAGGGAGCCATTGATGATAGAAGATCCCATCGCGATCGCCTATAAAATTATCGACAAACTCAATCTCTTAAATATCCCCTACTATATCGGCGGTTCCGTCGCCAGTTCCCTACAAGGTGAAGCCAGATTCACCCAAGATATTGACTTGGTTATTTATCTCGAATTATCTCAAGTCGAAGTTTTCATCGAAACATTCAGCTCGGATTTTTATGTCAGTGATGTCGCGGTAAAAGATGCCATATTAGGTGTCAGCAGTTACTTGAACTTAATCAATTTTGAATCTCTCGAAAAAGCCGATATTTTCATCTCCCGAAGCGATGATTTTTCTCGTTCCCAAATGAACCGCCGTCAACTCTATGTCCCGGAAGAAAACCCAGAACAAGCCTTTTATCTTTGCACTCCAGAAGATACCATATTACAAAAGCTGGTCTGGATGAGAATTGCCCAAAACGAATCCCAGAAACAATGGCGAGATATATTAGGTGTGCTGAAAATACAACGAGAACGCCTCGACTTAGACTATCTTTGGCAATGGTCAGAATATCTTAACATTTCCGCATCACTGAATCAAGCCATCCAGCAATCTGGTATAATGTAAATGAATCCCACAATTTTCTGTCGATATTATCTACTATTAATTAGGGGATTTTACCAATGCTTAGGGAAATTTATGGTTTCCCAAGAAATGGGGTCTTAGCTGTTGGTATTAAGTTTAGTAACAACTCTTGAGCGATCGCTTTAACCACCGGAATGGTAACCGAATTTCCCAACTGACGATAAGCCTTATTCTGATTGGGGTGAAGTTGAAAAGAATCTGGAAACCCCTGTAAACGCGCCGCCTCACGGGGAGTAATTCGACGGACTCTTCCCCCATAATATACCCCCAATCGGTTCCCATCACTAGCCACCAAAGTCACCGATATTTTATCGGGGTCGAGAAACTTATATACTTCAAAGGAAAAATTACCCGCCACTGGCTTATATTTATCATCAATAAGTTGCAGATAGTTTTTGTCAACTAAAGAGGCTAATAATTGCGCTAAATTAGGATGGGTATAAAAACTAGCAATTTGAGCCTTGGTAAGTAACTTCCCATCTTGATGTTGACCAAAAACCTTATGGCGGCGTTTAGTAATCAAGCGATTCATCAGGTCAATTTCCTGGGGGGTACAGTCTCCCCGTAACCCCAACTCCCAAGAGTGAATTGAGTTTCCCCCACGATAGTCAATCAGTCTCACGCCATGTAATTTCTCTAAGTTTCCGCGAAGAAAGGTGCGTAACGCCGTTGTAAATTCCGCAGAACAATCATAATGGTGGGGGGGATTATCCTCTAAAATATCTCTGACTTTACAGGAAGGTTTAGGCGCAGAAAATAGAGACAGTTGACCGGACTCATAAGAGTGAGAATCCTTAGCACCCAAATCTGACACTAGGTTGAAGTGAGGGGTTTGGTTCAGAACACCCATCATATAGGCTCGGACGCGATTTTGGGGAACACCATAGTTGGAGCTATTCAGTAAAAATAGGTCAAAACTATAACCACGCTCTTGCATTTTTTGGCGAATTGTGTTGATAGTTTTCCCTTGGTCATGGGTGACTAAACCGCGAACATTCTCAAAAATAAAAGCCTGGGGTTGTTGGCTATCCATGAGACGTAAAATCTCAAAAAACAAGGTTCCCCGTGTATCTCCAAAACCAGCTTTTTTCCCGGCGTATGAAAAACTTTGACAGGGAAATCCAGCCAGCAAAACATGATGGGGGGGAAGGGAGGGAATGGTCTGAATATCGCCTTGGGGAGTTTCGGAAAAGTTAGCTTGATAAACCTGTCTAGCATCCCCATCAATTTCACTACTGAGGAGACAATCAGGAATGCAACCTAAAGACTCAAGCGCCTGTTCAAAGCCGAGGCGCAATCCCCCAATTCCGGCGAATAAATCTATAAATTTAACGGTTTTCATTTTCTATAAAGTCGAGAATAAAGTAGTGTAAGTAATTCAGTTCTGACTCAGAAAATGCCAGAAGCAAGTGGCTATACTCATCAATGGTATTCAGAGCAGATTGGCGTTGGAAGTTACCGACTCCATCAATAATATAAATAATCTTGTAACCCAAGCCATCAATCTGCTCAAATCTTGATTTTGCTTGACCCGCTTTCCGCTCAATTGTGCTATTTGTGGTTTCCTGAAAGCTAATTTCAATTGCTATATATTTTTCACCTTTACTTACGACAATATCAAAGTTAGTGTCTCTTTTTCCTGTTTGCTTATGACTGACTCCAGGGATGGTAGAATTGAGGTTGATATTAATATCATTTTGATTTAAATTTTTACCTAAATATTGATATATATGACGTTGCAAAAGCTGACCTAAATCATTACTTTTAGCTCCTGCGGTAATACGGCTTAGATAAATATAACGCTGGCGTATAAACTCGGAAAGTTCATCATACTTACCCATTAATTGTCCAATCTGACATCCCCAAGTCTTAAAAATGCCAGAAATTTTAGGATTTGTTGAATCTCCAGCAAACAGGAGGACGACAATAATATCTTTATAAACTTCAGACAGAGTTTGTTTCCTTAACAGTAATTTCTGGCTGGAAACGTTGAGTTTTTGGTTTGATAATATTCCTGATATGGGTAACACCTGAAAACGATAACAAAATTGAGTGTTGTTCCAAATATACTCTAATTCTCCATCGGGGAACAATAAATCAAACTCTTGATTTAAACGTTGTAGTTTTTCACCTCCAAAATCTGCTAAGATCAGAAGGTGTTTGAGGAATAAATTAGCAGAGAGCTTTGATATTTCTAAAGTGGTAAATATATCTAGGGGATTTTCTAATTCCAAGGCTAGAATTGAGAGAAACTGCTGTTGGGTTTCAATCAGCACCGGGATAATACTCTGTTCGAGTTGTTGTTGAACCAAAAACTTTGGCTAGAATAAAGATGCTGACTGATGCAATTCCTCAATTGTTCGTTTTTGAACCATAGATGATTAAACAGTTTTTCTGTCAGAATTTGCGAACCATTGATCAAATGTGGGTATCCAAAGGTAAACCTATCATGACTTAGAGAGTGAACTAGATGGGGAATACCTGGGGGACGCAATATGGTATTAGGAGGAGAAGGTGGGATGGAGACGAGACGGAAAGTAGCGTAAAGTGTGGTTGTATTGGGGCTATTTTGGCGACGCTGTGAATTTTACTACTGTTTAAATAAGGACGATCGCATTATTAAAATCACCAAAATTGATAAGATTTCTACCTGTTTAACGCCATGGTTTCTGACTGCAAAGAAGTGGCTATTTGTTCTTGATTAAGACTACGACCAATAAACACCAGTTGAGTTTGGCGAGGTTCGTCGGCTTTCCAGGGGCGATCGAAGAAGGTATCAAATCGGTTTCCGACTCCTTGAACTACCATCCGCATGGGTTTATTTGCTACGGCTATAAAACCTTTGATGCGGTAGATTTCCCACTGCTGGGCGATCGCTTTTAATTGATTAACTAAACTGGCGGAGTCCTTAACTGGATCTAAGACTAAATGCACAGCATTGATATCATCATCGTGTTCGTGTTCTTCTTCCTGGTCATGGTGACTAGGGCGACTGTCCAGATGGTCTTCTACCGCTGCATTAAAGCCTAATAATATGTCAGGGTAAATTTTCCCTTGCTGACAGGAAACCACCTGCACTCCTGGGGTTAACTCCTGTTTTAGCCATTGTTGAACCCGGTTTTGAGACTCTCGATCAATGCGATCGCCTTTCGTCAAAAGTACCAAATCAGCACAAGCTAACTGGTCTTCAAATAACTCCTCGATTGGTGTTTCATGTTCCAAAGTTTCATCCGCTTGACGCTGCTTTTCTAAAGCCTCTAAATCTCCCACCAGTTGACCATTGGCTAGGGCTTCACTATCAACTACCGTAATCACACCATCTACCGTCGCTTTCGTGCGAATTTCCGGCCATCGGAAGGCTTGAACCAGTGGCTTTGGTAAAGCCAAACCAGAGGTTTCTATTAATATCGAATCAATCGCATCTTGGCGTTTAAGTAGTTCTTGCATAGTCGGCAAAAACTCTTCCTGGACGGTGCAACACAGACAACCATTCGCTAATTCGATGATATTAGTTTCCGTTTCTTCTTCGTCACAAACTTGGCAAGATTTGAGGATTTCGCCATCAATACCTACTTCGCCAAATTCATTGACTAATACCGCGATCCGACGACCTTGGTTATTTTGCAGTAAATGGCGGATCAGGGTGGTTTTTCCAGCCCCTAAAAATCCGGTGATAATGGTTACAGGAATTTTATGCACGGTTTTTTGACTCCTCCGAAATTATAGCGATTTGCTATCTATAAATGTTGAGATTTTCCTAGAGTTTAGATGGGCGATCGCTATGATATTTAGATTGTGAAAATACTAAATCAACCATCATCCATACCTCGCAGATGAATCAACAATAGGTTACTTATCGGCGGGCATTCTGACTGAGAGACTAACAGAGTCCCATCACAGTCGCGGGACAGCGCCGGACTTACACCGGACTTTCCCCCTTTCCTCTAAGGGCTGATTTCCCTTAGAACCGATATCGGGAATATCTTATCACAGGTTGGGCGAATTCGGGGAAAAACCAAAAAAGTCCCTGCTTATTTCTAAACAGGGACGGTTTGTTATTAGTGAATAGGGAGAGATAGGTAAATTTGATGACTTAGACTAAGTTAGTGAAAATCAAAGCCCCAATAGCGCCACTAACGGCGATCGCCATCAGTAAATTTGTAAAAAACCTGCCGTATTCTGCATTATAACCAAGGGCTTTGTCTTCCTGACCACCTGTGAAGAATAAAGACCAGGCTTGGTTAGCTGTAATTACTTCTGAGGTACTGTTAAAGTCCGGTCGAAAGATTACAGGTCCGATTAAGTATTTGTTAGGAAAGTTAAAATCTGTTTTCATACAAGTCTCCGAAATGCTACTGAATTATAGGTTGACAAAATCTGGGTTTTACAGGCTAGTTAACCAGCCAATTACACCATGTCCGGTTAATGCTTCTAAGGCTAGGGCGGATATAAACCCGATCATAGCTAGTCGTCCGTTGAGTTTCTCTGCGTATTTGTTGAAACCGAATTGTTGCGCTTCCTCTACATATACTTGGGGTTCGATCGCGTAAACATTTGCGCGTCCACCTTCTTCCATAATTTGTCCACGAACCATAGTATTTTTGCCTCTCTGACTTCTTGTAAACAAATGTAACACACTGCAAACAAATATTGCAAGGGGTTGACAAAATTAATTTTTGTAGTATAATTTTGTGCTTTTTCCAAACAAGGGGGTTTATTAAAAATTTATTAACAATGGGATTTTTACTTAGTTACATGGTATTAATTAAAATTAATTCTCAATTAGCTCAACAGAGAGCCAATAGATTATGGACAATGATAACTACTGTGCCGATGTATCCGTGAACGGCTTTGATGGTGGCTCAAGCTGGTCAGGATTTACTTACCTCAAAGACAACACTGGTCATGCTCGCACCATAAGTGAATCACCAGAATCATTGGTTGTAGTGGGCGAATCATCAATTCCGGGAACCTTTGCTTTGTCCGAGGCGAAGGTAGGCGATCGCTTATATATAGTTGCTCTCAATTGTGCCGGAGGCAATACCCGTCTAATGGGGATGGGGTTAATGCCAGGTGTAGAATTAAATGTCATTAGTTCCACAACCAGTGGATCAGTGATTATCGCCCTAGGCGACCATCGCTTAGGACTGGGGGCAGATATGGCTGAGAATATTCAGGTCGCCACAGAAAACCTCACCCAGTCGAAAAGGAAACTCTCATCAATGAATAAGACTAATGTTGTGCAGTTGCGCCATGCGGCGATCGGTTCTCGGTTGCGGGTGGTTGGTTATGACCCCGCCGCCCGTAGCTACAAACGGAAATTATTAGCCATGGGATTAACTCCAGGGGTGGAATTTACAGTCAAACGCCACGCACCTTTAGGAGACCCAACCCAAATTGAGGTCAGGGGATTTAACCTGAGTTTACGCAAAGACGAAGCAGATGCCCTCCAGGTGGCATTGATCAACCCATCCTAAAGGAGGAACAAAATTGTGAGTCAGTCTATGGAACTGAACCGCCAAACCGATAATAAGGCTGCGATGTCCTGTATTGCTTTGGTGGGAAACCCTAACTGTGGGAAAACGACCCTATTTAATGCTTTAACTGGTAGTAATCAGCGGGTAGGTAACTGGCCCGGAGTTACCGTAGAAAGGAAAGAGGGAAGCTATCGTTATCAAAACCAGGCCATCAAGGTGATTGACCTGCCAGGGGTTTACTCTCTGGACGTGGAAGATGCCAGCACTGGATTAGATGAACAGGTAGCGCGAGACTATTTACTATCGGGTGAAGCCACCTTAATTATCAATATCGTAGATGCGTCCAACCTAGAGCGAAATCTGTATCTAACCACCCAACTGCTGGAAATGGGTTTGCCGATCGCGATCGCCCTGAATATGATAGATATAGCCCAGCAGCGGCAAATTACCATTGATGCCCAACAATTAGGCGATCGCTTAGGCTGTCCGGTAATTCCCATGAGTGCTAGTTCTGGGCGAGGGGTAGAACAACTGCGGGAAATTGTCCGAGATGCCATACTTATGGCAGACCGCCCCCAAGCTAAAGTCGCCTATCCAGCCCTTATCGAAGCCGCCCTCAATGAAATTACCGAATCTATAGCCCAACAATATAACTACTTACCCCCAGACTATCGTTGGCAAAGTCTCAGTTTATTGCAATATGACGATCGCCAAAGTTTGGTTAATCAAGATGTCGTTAAGCAAATTGCCACCCACCGCCACCGCATACACCAAACCCTGGGAGAAGATATCGACTTATTGATTGCTGATGCGCGCTATAGCTGGATTCATCAGATGTTACAGGGTATCACACAGCGATCGGACCTAGTACAACAGCACGTTTCCGATCACATTGATCAGGTAGTCCTCAGTCGCGCCTGGGGTATACCCATTTTTTTGGTAGTCATGTACCTGATGTTCCTGATTTCCATTAACTTTGGCGGCGCATTTATCGACTTTTTTGAGATCGCCTTTGGTACCGTATTTGTAGATGGCATGGCTCATGGCCTTGAGCAAATTAACGCCCCCGGTTGGTTAATCGGTACTCTAGCCGAAGGAGTTGGCGGCGGTATCCAAACCACTGCTACATTTATCCCCCAAATTGGCTTAATGTTTATCTGTCTAGCCATCTTAGAAGACTCTGGCTATCTCGCCCGCGCCGCCTTTGTTATGGATCGGTTTATGCGGTTTATGGGGCTTCCGGGTAAGTCTTTTGTGCCAATGATGGTCGGTTTTGGCTGCAATATTCCCGGTATTATGGCAACCCGGACTTTAGAAAATCCTCGCGATCGCCTAATGACCGTCTTAATGAATCCCTTTATGTCCTGTGGGGCGCGCCTGCCAGTTTATGCCCTGTTTGTAGCCGCATTTTTCCCCAGAAACGGACAAAATATCGTTTTCTTGCTTTACATCATCGGGATTTTAGCAGCCGTGTTCACCGGGTTAGTCATGAAGCATACCCTCTTACGCGGTCAATCTGCACCCTTTGTCATGGAATTACCCCCCTATCATATTCCCACCGCCAAAGGTGTATTAATCCGCGCTTGGGAAAGGTTAAAAGCCTTTATCACCCGCGCCGGGAAAATGATTGTTATTGTCGTGTTAATTCTGGGTTTATTAAATTCTGTCGGCACTGATGGTTCTTTCGGGAAACAGGATAGCCAGGATTCTCTTTTAAGTGCCGTTAGTCGCACAATTACCCCAGTTTTTAGCCCCATGGGAATCACTCAAGATAATTGGCCGGCTACTGTCGGCTTATTTACCGGAGTATTTGCTAAAGAGGTCATGGTTGGCAGTATGGATGCCCTTTATAAGCAATTAGGGGCTGATGAAGCATCCGCTGCCGACTCAGTGGAAGAACCCGAAGAAGAATTTAGTTTTTGGGGAGGTATCGCCGAAGCCTTTGCTAGTATTCCCGCTAACTTAGCTGATTTAGGTAATCAAATACTTGATCCCATTGGTTTAAGTATTATGGAAAGCACTGATAATCAGGAAGAAGCCGCCACAGCACAGGAGGTTAGTTATAGCACCTTTGGTCAAATGTCTCAAAGGTTTGGTAGTTCTACCGCCGCTTTTGCTTTCCTGTTATTTGTGTTGCTTTATTTCCCCTGTGTGTCTGCCATTGCTGCTGTTTACCGGGAAACTAATCTCGGTTGGACGGTGTTTGTGGCGCTTTGGACTACTGGACTAGCCTACTGGGTTGCTAGTTTCTACTATCAGGCGATGACTTTATCACAAAATACCGGAGAGGCTTTGGGTTTATTGATGGGACTATGTATCGTCATGGGTGCTACTTTAGTTAGTCTCAAAGCTGTTAGCAACCGTCGCCATTCTCCCCGTTTGTAGCCAGGGTTAGACTTGCCAAAAAAGCAGGTTATTAGCCTTTTGGCTGTAGCTAGTCTCAAGGATTTGTGAATTTATGGTTATCGGTGTTAACAGGTATATTCATGATACCATAGAGACTAGCGATCGCACCATTTATCCCGTCGTCAACTATGCTACTTCAACAACTGCAAAATCATCTCAGAAATCATGGTCGCGTTTCTTTGACAGAATTAGAACATCAGATGAAAATTGATGCTGATACCCTGCGATTCATGCTGGGCAAATTAATTAGAAAGGGGCGAGTTTGTAAAGTGGAGGGTAAAGCCTGCGGGGGCTGTCATAGTTGCTCCCCAGAAGCGATCGAGTTTTACGAATGGATATCTCCCTAATTTAATGAGTTAATCAGGAGTTAATCAAAATGTCAGATAATCCAGCCCTGGATAGTCTTAAACAGGCTTTATGTGAAGCCATACAGGATGAATATAAAGCCTGTGCTACCTATCGGTTAATTATCCAAAAATTCGGACCGATTAGACCCTTTGTGAATATTATCGAAGCCGAAAAAAGGCATATACAGGCATTAATTCCACTGTTTATTAGGTATAATATTCCCATACCAGAGGATGATTGGGAAACTCGTATAATTCCCCCTAACTCAGTACAAGAAGCCTGCGAACAAGGAGTTAAAGCCGAAATTGAAAATGGGGAAATGTATCAAAGGTTATTGAAAGCCACATCAAATTACTGGGATGTACAAAATGTGTTCTTAAATTTGCAACGTGCATCCCAAGAAAACCATTTACCCGCCTTTAAACGTTGTGTCACCAGACGTACTCAAACCATAGCCATATCTAATCAAAACAACTGTTATGGTGGACACCGACATCAGCGCCGGAGAGGTTGTCAATTCTCCTAGTTATTGGGTTCGTGAATTATCTATGGTATACTGTCCTGAAAATAAGGTAAATTGACCATGACGGATTCAGCATTATCTACCGAAATTCAAACCGCAGAAAACCCCGACATTCTTCCCCAAATAGGTCGGTGGTTAGAAGACTATGAGGAAGTGGTGACGATTTTACCTGTGGTAGCAGGTTTATTAGTTACCAGTCGCCTGCGGCTACGGGGGGCGCAAGCCTTGATAGTTAACCTGTTAATGGCTGCAATTATTCGCCAATTAGTTCGCCAATTGAAGCAGGAGGCTAAGGCTAACTCTCCCGCTACTAATTCCACTCAAGCCACAAGTCCTAATAACCATCAAGATAATAGTCCCACAGCTACCACAACTGAAACCGAAGATTATACTATTGTTCATTCTATACCCGGACGGCTTCGGTTGCGTATTCCCCGTTTAATGACTGATGTTCTCTATGCGAAACGCTTAGAAAAACTGTTGTCTGAGGAACAGCGAGTTAAGTCGGTACGCATTAACCGCACCGCTGCATCTTTGATTATTCAATATGACCCGGCTGGGGTTTCGGAATTGGAGTTAGGTATGTATTTAGTTACTATCCTAGAAAAGGCTGAAACTACTGCTGAACCTGATACAAATTCCGTCTCCGATGATTCTGAACCCACATCATGACTACCGCGATATCAACATCATTATCTAATCAAGAATGCCAGGTTATTCATCAGGTAGCTGGACGGACTCGCTTTCGTATTCCCCTATTAGCTAAATATCCCCAATTAGCTACTGAAATTCAGCAGATTTTAGCAAAAAACTCCGGTATTACCTATGTGCGGATTAACCCCATAGCCGCCTGTATGGTGGTGCAATATGTCCCGAATAAATTGGCGGCGGTTGATTTATCAAATTTGGTGATTAATGTAGTCAAAGACTTGACAAATCATCAATTTTATGATAAGCCAATTTATGGTGTTAATAATGAGCCGAAAACCCCTGAAAAATCAGGGACTGTAGAGGAAAACGAGTCGAGTCTGCGGCTGCCAATTATAGCCACTGCGTTGGCGGTTTTAAGTCGGTTTCCGCAATTAACACCATTGCGCCCTGTGGCGAGAATAGCGTTTATTCTAGCGGCTTTTCCTGTGGCTCAACGGGCTTTTAATAGCCTGATTAATCAGCGACGGTTAAATATTGATTGTCTGGATTTTCTCGCCTTGAGTTTAAGTGCGACTCAGGGTAAGTTAGTTACCCCGGCTATGGTGATTTTACTGCATGAATTGGGGGATGTAATTCGGGAACAAACGGCGCGGGCGACGGAGGTACGCACGGCGAGTTTGATGGATGCTATTGGTAGGTTTGCATGGGTGGTGGTGGATGATGATTTACCCCCGCAAAAAATCCCAAGCGATCGCCTTCATGTGGGGGATAAAGTCGTCGTTTATCCGGGGGAACAAATCCCCGTAGATGGTACTGTCTTAAAAGGAGAAGCCGTTATTGATGAACAGGGTTTAACTGGGGAAGCAATGCCATTAGTTAAACGGGTGGGAGAGTCGGTTTTAGCTTCGACTTTGGTGCGTTCAGGACAGCTTTACTTAAAAGCCGATCGCGTCGGTTCTCAAACTAGAGCTGCTTTGAGTATAGAATTATTACAAAAGGCTCCCGTTTATGATACCCGCATGGCTAATTATGCCGAAAAAGTCGCAGATAGGTTAATCTTGCCTTCTCTACTTTTGGCGGGTATTGTATTAGTTACTAGCCGAGATGCTGCTAGGGCTGCCGCTATTCTTACCCTCGATTTTGTCACCGGAATTAGAGTGTCAATTCCGACAGCCTTTTGGGGTGCATTAAATCATACAACCCGCCATGGTATCTTGGTTCGCAGTGGTCGGACTTTGGAACAACTCGCCGAAGTTGATACCGTGGTTTTTGATAAAACCGGAACTCTAACCGAGGGTGAAATTGCGATCGCTGCCGTGCGGACGCTTCCCGGAGGAATGTCCGAAACCGAACTGCTAAAACTGGCGGCGGCCGCGGAAATGAGACTTAATCACCCTGTCGCCGAGGCGATCGTTAATTATGCTGCTCAACTTGACATTACTATTCCCCCACGAGGAGAATGGTTCTATGATTTAGGCTTGGGAGTACGAGCCGAAATTGAAGGTCATCAGGTATTGGTGGGAAGTCAACGTTTTCTCGAACAACAGCGGGTTAATTGGGGTGATAATTCCCTGATTTCTACTAGCCAAATGACCCAAATTTATGTCGCTTGTGATGGCGATTTTCAAGGGGTGATTGAATATACTGACCCCCTGAAACCAGAAAGCGATCGCCTCATACAAGCCCTGCAAAAAAATTATGCGATCGAAGTCCATTTACTCACCGGAGATAACCCCCAACGCGCCGCCTTAGTTGCTGAACAATTAGGGATTCCCAAATCGCGGGTTTATGCCGAAGCCTTCCCCGATGAAAAAGCTCGTATTGTTCGTGATTTACATCGCGCCGGTCGGACTGTCGCCTTTATCGGAGATGGATTAAATGATTCCGTCGCTTTGGCTTATGCGGATGTTTCCATTTCCTTTCAACATGGTTCTGATATTGCTCGTGAAACCGCCGACGTAGTGTTGATGAATAATAACCTCTTAGACGTTTTAGAAGCCATTGATATCGCCCGTCAAACTCGCAATTTAATTGACCAAAATATCGCTCTCGTCGTCGCCCCGAATTTAGCAGCTTTGGGGTTGGCTTCCACCGTAGGGCTTAATCCCTTAGTGGCTACTGCTATCCACAATGGTTCAGCGATCGCCGCCGGAATGAATAGTCTCCGACCCCTAGTTGAACACCAGATGAACAATTAATAATTAATAATTAATAATTAATAATTAATAATGGTCGGGACCGGTTCCGCTGTCCATTGGTGGCTGAGAAACCCGGTTTCTTTGAGAAACCGGGTTTCTTGATCTCTGCAATAATTGATAATTGTCGGGACCGGTTCCGCTGTCCATTGGTGGCTGAGAAACCGGGTTTCTTGACTTCTTCTGCAATAATTGATAATTGTCCGGGCTAGTTCCTCGCCTGATACAAATTGTTGCAAATAGTTGTCAGTTATGCGCCAAATCCTGCTAACCTGATAAATAGCAGAATTTTGATGTTATTATATTTGAGTCGAACGGGTTATGTCTCTGATTCATTTGGAAAAATCGGTACTCACCTTTCATTTTAAAGAGATGATCGAGGATGGACATGGCAATCATCCCTTAACTTGGGTAGGCCTGGGGGTGTTGGTTTTAGGGCCGAAACTCCTGCCAGCTATTACTAAAATTTCTCAAACAAACACCAAGACAGTTAGTAAACCCCGGTTATCTTCATCACGTCGTCGAGAAATTCCACTCTCTCAGTGGATAGCAGAAGCTAAGGAACGGGAGTTATCCAATTCTATCTATAAGCCCATGATTACCCCAAGTTCTGAGGCTTTCAACCATGGGAATGCTCACGAATTATCAGTTTTGAATTAATCGTAATACATCCACAGGTGGCTGATAGAATATTCAAGCCACCTATAATTATAGTCTCAATCCCCCTTTAGCTTATTCCTGGTTGGGCGAGAGTTGCGGGGTAGAAATAGCCGACTTTAAACTAGCCCTTTTTTGGGCTTCGGTCAAGGCTTCCGCTTTGGCTTCTGCTGCTATGTCTGCCACCATTTCCCCAGTTTCAGCCATAGCGACTTTAGCTTTTTCAAACAAAGTAACGCTCGTTTTAATCGTAGCCTTCAGAACTGGCTTAACCAGGGGCAAAACCACCGGGGTCAGCGCTACTGCTGTCACTCCAATGGCAATGGCTTGAGCATTAGGATTGGCTGATAGTTGGGCGATACGTTGTCGTAGTCCCGTTGCCCCCTGAGACATTTCTTGCATAACTTTCTCCTATTTCAGGTGAGGATATTTAAGGTTAATATCCCCAATTGAATTATACAATAAATTTGCCAAAATACCAATTTTGGGGGACTAATTTTGCCAGCAATTATTGACATTTGCCTATGTTCTCCACTGTTGATATTTGCGAAATATAATCAAGTTCCATGATTCCCTAATGGCTGGCCATGGTGTGGGCTATCTCCACAAAAGTCTTAAAAAAACCTTAATTTTTAGGGATATGGGTTGACAGTGAAGTTTTTTTTGCCACCAGTGTTATAATCTCATGCTTGTGATCAATAAAAATTGGGTTTAATGACATCAACAACGTCAAAAGTAACTTTTGGGAAAAGTATTGGGTTCCGCAAAGAGCTAAATCGTCGAGTAAACGCTTATTTGGAAGCGGAGAATATTTCCCCTCGTGATAACCCCGCCATGTACCTGAAAACAGCAATTATTTTGGCTTGGGTAGTATCAGCTTGGACCTTCGTGGTTTTTGGTCCTGATGTGCTATGGATGAAACTACTGGGTTGCATTGTTTTAGGTTTTGGAGTTTCCGCCGTCGGTTTTAACATTAGCCATGACGGAAATCATGGAGGTTATTCTAAATATCAATGGGTGAATTATCTATCTGGATTAACCCATGATGCGATCGGAGTTTCTAGTTATTTATGGAAGTTTCGCCACAATGTACTTCATCATACCTACACCAACATTTTAGGTCATGATGTGGAAATTCATGGGGATGAATTGGTGCGGATGTCTCCTAGCATGGAATATCGCTGGTATCATCGCTATCAACATTGGTTCATTTGGTTTGTCTATCCGTTTATCCCCTACTATTGGTCTATAGCAGATGTGCAAACTATGCTATTTAAGCGCCAATATCATGACCACGAAATCCCCTCCCCGACATGGGTAGATATAGCAACCTTACTCGCCTTTAAAGCCTTCGGTGTGGCTGTGTTTTTAATTATACCGATCGCCGTTGGTTATTCTCCCTTAGAAGCAGTTATCGGCGCTTCTATTGTTTATATGACCCATGGACTGGTCGCCTGTGTCGTATTTATGTTAGCCCATGTCATTGAACCGGCGGAATTTTTAGACCCCGACAATTTACACATTGATGATGAATGGGCGATCGCACAAGTAAAAACCACCGTTGATTTTGCCCCCAACAACCCAATTATTAACTGGTATGTAGGGGGATTAAACTATCAAACCGTCCACCATCTATTTCCTCATATCTGCCACATCCATTATCCTAAAATTGCTCCGATTTTAGCAGAAGTTTGTGAAGAATTTGGGGTTAATTATGCCGTACATCAAACCTTTTTTGGTGCTTTAGCTGCTAACTATAGCTGGCTGAAAAAAATGTCCATCAACCCGGAAACAAAAGCGATCGAGCAGTTAACTGTTTAATCTAACTGTTTAATCATCACTAACCTTTTCAAGACTATGGGGGCGCATTTTACCTTACTGATGCGCCCTTTTTTTAGCCTTGAAATTAACCCATAGAGAAACTGACAGCAGCAATTAATAAGTCTTAGAAAAAATGCGGTTACTCCACTTATTCAAATGAGACTCAGCCAACATTGCCAAACTCTGCAACTCCTGAGTTCTTTGTTGTAAAGCCGAAATCGCCCGCGTCTGTGACTCTAATTTTTGCCTAACCAGCCCACAGCATTTAACCAGACCATCAACAGTTTCCAGTTCTCCAAACTCTAGGTTATGGTCTGAACTTACCAAATCCCACAACTGTTTTTTCATGGTTTCAACCATATAGCGCTGATGTTCTGATTGTATTTGTAAAGCGCTATACTTATCCGCCGGAACAGTTTGTGATATCATAGCTTCCAGTTCCGCAATCCGAGTAAGTTTTTGCCGAACCTCGGCTATTTCTGTTTGTCGATTTTCTAACTGTTCTTGTAACTGATTAATCAGGTTTTTGTGTTGTTCTGCTTCCTGTTCGAGTTTCTGGTAGGTGTCCATGGAAACACTTGCAGATAACTGTGATTGCAAATCAGCCACAGTAGATTTATGCTGTTCCAATTGCTGTTGTAGCTTTTGGTGAACCTCAGCCGCCACCGTTTGTTTTAACTGTGATTGCAAATCAGCCACAGTAGATTTATGCTGTTCCAATTGCTGTTGTAGCTTTTGGTGAACCTCAGCCGCCACCGTTTGTTTTAACTGTGATTGCAAATCAGCCACAGTAGATTTCTGCTGTTCTAATTGCTGTTGTAGCTTTTGGTGAACCTCAGCCGTCACCGTTTGTTTTAACTGTGATTGCAAATCAGCCACAGTAGATTTCTGCTGTTCCAATTGCTGTTGTAGCTTTTGGTGAACCTCAGCCGTCACGGTTTGTTTTAACTGTGATTGCAAATCAGCCACAGTAGATTTCTGCTGTTCCAATTGCTGTTGTAGCTTCTGAGAGTCACCCAGTTGGCTTTGGAGTTGATTAAGAGTTTCCTGATTTTGCTGTTTCAGCGCTTCGTGGTCTTCCAGAGAAACCGTGTTCGCCAGTTTACTCTCAAGTTCTCCAATCCGTTTAAGCTGTTTTTTCAGGTCAGTAATTGAGTCTTTATGTTGTTGGAGTTCTTGCTGAACGTGATGATATTCCTTAGCCGGAACACTATTTTCAAGTTGCGCTTGTAATTCTGGGAAATGACCTAGTTTTTGTTCTAGTTCAGCGATAGTATTCGCCTGTTCTATAACTTGTTTTTGCAGGGTTTCGTATTCCTGCTGAAGTTGATCATATTCAGCCGATCGCTTTTCTAATTCGGCGGTAATAGCCGGGCTATCATCGGATTGATCATCAACTTCTGTTTGTGTATTAGTGTTAGCCAGGCTAATAGTTGTGCCTTCTTCATCCATAGAGATCTTAAAGTCACCCCTAGCAATACGTTCGACAAATTCCGAACGCGACAGACCCAACTCTTTAGCAGTTGTGCTTAATAATTTCGCTCCTGTGGGTGTTAGCGACACCCCTATTTTTACCTTAGTTTCTGAATACAAAGTCGTGACTCCCCGTTTTTTCTTTCTTGGCATTACCCCCTCCTCAGCCGTTCTACAACTTAGCTGCTCTAACCAGATCTTACCAAAAACTGATCACAATTCAACATTTGGTTAATCTTTGTGATCAGAACCGGAAAAATTTAAAGTTTTGTAAAGCAAAATTCGGGGGGACTACCTTAATGGGGAGCCGATACATAAGCTGATCTGGGAGTTCCAGAGCCAGAAACAGAGGGAAACACGCGCACGGAGTCTTGAGGAAACATCACCTGTACTCGCATACCGACAGGAAGCGATCCCCCTCCGAAGGGAGTACGAGCAATCAGTTCACCTCCAGAAGGAACCTGTAAACAATAATGAAGTTCGCGACCCAAAAACTGGCGATCGCGAATCACCACCGAAGCCGTTTCGTCAGGTTTGAGGATAAAATCTTCTTGGCGCACCATCAAATCTGCTTTTTCAGTGATATCGGAATCATCATCTAAATCCAAGTTAGAGGCGATCGCAAAACAGCCCACCTCAGTTTCCCACAAATTCCCCCGGCGCTGTGCTGGGATAAAATTAGCCTGGGTAACAAACTCCGCCACAAACCGAGAAGCCGGTTCTAGGTAAATTTCCTCTGGAGTCCCCCACTGTTCCAAATGTCCATGGCGCATTACCGCCACCCAGTCAGAAATTGATAAAGCCTCTTCTTGGTCATGGGTAACAAACACCGCTGATGCTCGTGCTGCTTTCAGAATTTCCCGCAATTCCTGGCGCAATTTCAGCCGCACTTGTACATCTAAATTACTCAGGGGTTCATCCAATAATACCAACGCCGGATTAGGGGCCAAGGCTCGTGCTAAAGCCACCCGTTGCTGTTGTCCCCCAGAGATTTCATGGGGATAGCGATCGGCATATCCCGACAACCCCACCAATTCTAACACTTCCGCCACTCGCAACTGTAGTTGTTTGGGGGATTTTTGGCGGAGAGTTTCCAAACCAAAAGCAATATTTTTGGCTACTGTCAGGTGAGGAAACAAGGCATAATTCTGGAACACCATACCCACCCCCCGACGTTCTGGGGGAACCCACTGTTTTAACCCAGAAACCACCTGTCCCGCAATCTCTACCACTCCCCTATCTGGCTGTTCAAACCCTGCAATTATCCGCAACAGAGTAGTTTTACCACATCCAGACGGACCCAGTAGACTCAGAATATCTCCCTGGTTCAAGGTTATGCTTATATCCTCGACGGCGGGGGTGTAAGTGTTGGGATACTGCTTTGAGATCCCTACCATATCCAAGATAGCAGACTCAGACATCGTTAGTTTTGTTAACCTTCCTTTAACTGTGTGCCGGGTTTATTGATAAACTTTCCAATCAATACCCCCTACCATCATAGGACATTATTCGTATAGATTCTCACTAAGTTGGTGTTAAGTTTTATGGAATTTTCCCAGATGGGGATTTTCCCGAGTCAGCCGCCAAAAGTGATTGCGGTTGAACATGGCGCGGTAGTAAGATGAGACAATATCAGCCCGCTTCCCACTCCTGGTTAGGCGCGGTTGCGGGTATATATGGGACTTTCAACCCCTCTGGCGGTGGTGGCGCGGCTATTTATCGGGTTTTCCTGGTTGATTGCCAGTTGACTACATGGGCTAATTTTGTACTATGATCATCCCAGTTATTGTGGGCAAGAATATTAACTAATGATAAAGACTCTCAATAAAATTGGGAAAATCAGTGGTCAATTAGTAGCAATTTGTACGGCTATTTTAGCAGTAGTTAATTATGCTGAAAATACCGCACCCAAAATCACAAATCAGGGAAAATGACAACGAATCCAAATCAACCGAAAATCCCCCTTTGGCGAGACGATCGCTTCTGGAAAATCGCCTTCCAGGTAATCATCCTAGTAATTGTGATCGCGATTATTAGCATATTTACCATTAACCTGAATCAGAACCTACAAAGAAGCGGAATTAGGTTCGGGTTCGGATTTTTAAATAGTACCGCCGGATTTGCGATCGGTGAAAGTATCATCCCCTACCAACCGACAGATCCCTATAGACAGGTTCTCCTAGCGGGTTTAGTGAACACGCTGCGAGTGATGTTTTTTGGGATTATCCTGACGACCATTGTAGGAATTGTTGCGGGAATTTCCTATTTTTCCGGTAACTGGCTAGTGCGTCAAATTGGGTTAGTATATGTAGAAATAGTCAGGAATACCCCCCTACTGCTACAACTGCTATTCTGGTATGGGATATTTCTGCAACTACCCCCAGTGAGAGATCGCCTGGGGGTTTTTAATGCCATTTTCCTAACTCAGCGGGGGATTTTTATTCCTTGGCCATCTAGTTCTCTAATCTGGGTGTGGTTAGGGTTTTTGGTAATAGCAGCGATCGCCTCTTTTGTAATTTGGAAACAACGCACTAAAATTATGGTAGAAAAGGGGGTTTCTGGTCAACCCCAATTAATCGCCCTAGGTATCATCGCCCTAGTGTCGTTGTTAATCATCCTGTTTGGCTTTGGTTGGGAAGTTCCCGCCATTATCGGAAGCGAAAACAATCCCATTTTACGAGGTGGTCTCAGGCTAACTATTGAATTTAGTGCTTTGTTAGTGGGGTTAGTATTTTATACTGCTGCTTATATTGCCGAAATTGTCCGCGCCGGGATTCAATCTGTAGCCAAAGGACAATGGGAAGCCGCCAGATCCCTAGGGTTAAAATCAGGTTTAGTCATGCGTCTGGTCGTGTTTCCCCAGGCTTTGCGGGTGATTATTCCTCCTCTCAATAGTCAATATTTGAACTTGGCGAAAAATTCCAGTTTAGCGATCGCTGTAGCCTACGCTGACCTTTATAATGTTGCTAACACCACCTTTAACCAGAGTGGGAGGGCGGTAGAGGTCATGCTAATTATTATGGCAGCCTATCTCACCATTAACCTGATTATTTCCCTATTTATGAACTTCCTTAATCGCCGGGTTCAACTTCAGGAAAGATAACTACAGTCAACCGTGACTAACAGGGAGTTTTTAGCAAATATCAAAATCCCCAACCTTCCCTACCATCACAGTTAAGAATTACCTATTCTAAAAATGACAGCAAATCCTGAACCCACCTTAAACCGTCAAGCCCCTTCCCAGTCAACAGACTTTCCCCAATGGCTGCGTGATAACCTGTTTAATACCTGGTATAATGGGTTAGTTACCATAGCGATCGCCAGTTTCCTACTGTGGATGTTAGTAGGGTTTGTATCCTGGGCGAGATTAGTCGCCCAATGGGAAGTAATCCCCGCCAATTTGCACCTATTTATGGTCGGTCGGTTTCCCAGTGATCAATATTGGCGCTTGTGGTTATTGTTGGGAATAGTTAGCATTTTATCAGGTCTGACCTGGGGATTTTTAGCCCGCCGCCAAACCATCCTCTTCAGCCAAAATATTGTCATTTTCCTGAGTGTCGTCGCCATGTTAATGGCTTTATTACCAACTGCCATATCTTATCGTATCATAGCGATCGCCCTATTATTTGTCTTTGTATTTAGCAGTTGGGGAGGGCGACAAATTGGCAGCCGGAAACCTCTACTGGGAAAATGGCTGCCTTTTTCTTGGTTTGTGCTATTAATTATCAGCCTGTGGTTAATAGGTGGCGGCTTAGGATTAAGGGGAGTTTCCACCGACCTATGGGGAGGATTAATGCTAACCTTGCTGATGTCAGTAATTAGCATTTTACTATGTTTTCCCATCGGTGTTTTATTAGCTTTAGGTAGACAAAGCGATTTACCAGTAATTAGAGGATTATCCATCGCCTATATTGAAATTATCAGAGGCTTACCCCTAATTACCATTCTGTTTATGGGTCAAATTCTTCTCCCCCTATTTTTACCAGAAGGAATGCGACCCGATCGCATTTTGAGGGCGATCGTAGGTTTAACCATGTTTAGTTCAGCCTACCTAGCAGAAAACGTCCGAGGCGGACTACAAGCTATCCCCAGGGGTCAATATGAAGCCGCTAAAGCCCTAGGTCTAAATCCAGCCTTAACTATGGTTTTAATTATCTTACCGCAAGCCCTAAAAATCTCCATCCCCTCCATTGTCGGTCAGTTTATTAGCCTGTTTCAAGACACCACCCTATTAGCCATAGTCGGACTGGTAGAATTGCTAGGGATCAGCCGTTCAATTTTAGCTAACCCTCAATTTTTGGGACGCTATGCGGAGGTTTATCTATTCCTGGGTGTTCTCTACTGGCTATTCTGCTATTTAATGTCTTTAGCCAGTCGGAAATTGGAGAAACAACTCAATACCGAAAATCGCTAATTTCCCCAATTATAGATTAATGCTGCATCGGCGAATCAGATTAAGTTCGCAGATACAGCATAATTAGCCTATGAGACTATTTAGATCAGTTTTACCAGTCGCAGGGTGAACATAATGCCAGCCGCAGCGCCGATAGCTACTACATAGAGTAAAGCATAAGCGATCGCACCATCAATGGTCATCGTCAATATCTCCCGATAAGTCAACTTTTGCATCTTCCATTGAAACACGACCTGCGCTAGAATATAGCCTTCTATGGGAAATTAGCGGAATTTACGAGGAAGCCATCATGTCGTCTGTCATTCGGGTGAATTTGGGGCCAATGTCCTATGATATTTCTGTGGCGGCGGGGAATTTAGACCGCTTGGGGTCTTTGGTGTCTTCCCTCAAGTTAGGAAAAAAAGCCCTATTGGTATCTAACCCAGAAATTTTTGCACACTACGGACAAAGGGCGATCGCCTCAATGGAGAATGCTGGCTTTCAGGTTTCCTCAGTAGTCCTTCCCGCTGGAGAACAGTATAAAACACTCTCCACAGTCCAATCTATCTATAATAGCGCCCTAGAACACCGCCTAGAACGTAGTTCCACTATGATCGCTTTAGGGGGGGGAGTAATTGGAGATATGACCGGGTTTGCTGCTGCTACCTGGCTGCGGGGAATTAATGTTGTACAGGTTCCCACCTCTCTACTGGCTATGGTGGATGCTTCTATTGGTGGGAAAACAGGGGTAAATCATCCCCAGGGTAAAAACTTGATTGGCGCTTTTCATCAACCCCGTTTAGTGGTGATAGATCCGCAGGTTTTGACGACTCTACCAGCACGAGAATTTCGGGCGGGAATGGCGGAGGTGATTAAATATGGGGTGATTTGGGATAAACAGTTATTTGAACGCCTAGAAGAGGCAGATAACCTCCATAGCATTGATGATTTGACGGGGGAACTACTGACCGAAATTATAGTCCGTTCCTGTCAAAGTAAGGCTGATGTGGTTAGCAAGGATGAAAAGGAATCGGGACTGAGGGCGATTTTGAATTATGGTCATACTATCGGTCATGCGGTAGAGAGTCTGACCGGATACTTGGAATTGGTACACGGGGAAGCGGTGGCTATTGGGATGGTTGCTGCTAGTCAAATTGCGGTGAAGATGCAATTATGGGGAAATGATGGCGATCGCCGCCAGGAATTACTGATTAAAAAGGCAGGTTTACCTATTCATCTTCCCCAAGGATTAAAGATTGATGAAATCATCGACATCCTACAAACTGATAAGAAGGTGAAAGATGGTCAAGTCCGCTTTATTCTCCCCAGGGAAATTGGCACAGTAACTATTAGCGATCGAGTCCCTTCCCAGACTATTGCTGATGTATTAGCGACAATTAACAATTAATAATTTTAGTAGGTTGGGTGAAACCCAACATGATGGAGAGATGGTGGCGTTGGGTTGACTGTGGAGGGGGGCGGGTTTATTAATCTTACTGCTGGGAAATGTGGTTGACTACTTGCCAAAACCCCAGCCATGTAGGTTGGGTCAAACCCAACATGATGGAGAGACGGTGGAGTTGGGTTTCGTACCTCCACCCAACCTACTCAAATTGGGAAAAAAGGCTATTGCTGGGCTTCCATATGCGATCGCAGTAAACGATTAATCTCAGTCTGATAACTCTGACCTTGCGATTTAAACCAGTCTAAAACATCACTATCAATACTTAAAGTCACTTGTGTTTTGGTCTGATAATTAGGTGAACCTCGCCTAACTACTGCTTTAGTAACCATTTCTGGCGTAATTTCAGGACAATCAGAAAAATCAATTTCTTCATCAGTCATCCGGTCTAGGCGGTTCCAGTCAGTTTGAGAGTTGCTCGAAGTAAATTTGTTGTTCATATTTAGTAGCTTTTCTCGCAGAAATAATCCGAATACATTTTTCTTGTTCTGTATGGACAATAGCGACCACTCGCCCTTGCAACAAACCCAAAGTCACAAACCTCTGCTCTCCATAATTGAATCGGTCATCTTCAAAGGTTACGATATCTCCATCAAAAACAAGGGGAACATCAATAAAATTAATGCCATGTTTGCGGAGGTTCGTCAGACGTTTAGTTTCATCCCATTCAAATTCCATGCCTTGACTGTTACTACATATTGTAACTAAATTTTCCCAAAAAATTAATATTAACAGAATCAACGGTGGTAATTTTCTCTTACTTCCCAAAACCCATGTAGGTTGGGTGAAACCCAACATGATGGAGAGATGGTGGCGTTGGGTTGACCGTGGAGGGGGGCGGGTTTATTAATCTTACTGCTGGGAAATGTGGTTGACTGTGGAGGGGGGCGGGTTTATTAATCTTACTGCTGGGAAATGTGGTTGACTGTGGAGGCGCGCCCCTACACAATATCGGAAATTTGGTTGACTGCGGAGGCGCGCCCCTACGGAATATCGGAAATGTGGTTGACTCTGGAACCCGCCACGCCTATGGCTTGGGAAATGTGGTTGAGTCCGTGGTGTTCTAGTTTTTGTAGGAGTCCCGTTAGAAGACGATGTACCATGAGAGGACCTTCGTAAACCCATCCGGTGTATACTTGGAGGAGACAAGCCCCAGCCGTGATTTTTTCCCAAGCGTCCTCGGCGGTGAAAATGCCACCAACGCCAATGATGGGAATTTCACCGTTGGTTTGTTCCCATATATGGCGAATGACGGCGGTAGACCTTTCCCTTAGGGGTGCGCCACTAATTCCTCCGGCTTCGGAAGTTATCGGGTTTC
This sequence comes from Limnospira sp., assembly GCF_051859755.1. NCBI lineage: Bacteria > Bacillati > Cyanobacteriota > Cyanophyceae > Oscillatoriales > Sirenicapillariaceae > Limnospira > Limnospira sp. The sequence continues at coordinate 21,003 of NZ_JBIMLI010000013.1, read as the reverse complement.
CGGTTTGGGGTAACCATTGGGTTTTTAGGTTGTCCCGACTAATGGTGGTGTTGGTGGCAATTATACCCGCTAGGTTATGGGTTCGGGCTAGTTCTATTATATCATCGATCGCTTTCCATTCTAGATCGGGGGCGATTTTGATGAATAGGGGCTTCGATGCTGCTATGTTTTCCTGTTGTAAAACTGTTAGGATTTCATTGAGTTCTGTGCTTCCTTGTAGCGATCGCAAACCTGGTGTATTCGGTGACGACACATTCACTACAAAGTAATCACCTAGGTCTCGCAATAGCTGAAAACTCCCAAGATAGTCGCTGGCTGCTTCCTCTAGGGGGGTGATTTTCGATTTTCCTAGGTTGATGCCTAGGGGTATTGTCGGACCGAGGCTAGAAGGAGTATAATTCTGTAAACGGTCGGCTAGGGTGGCAGCGCCTTGGTTATTAAACCCCATACGATTTAAAACTGCTTCATCTTCTAGTAGCCGAAACAGACGCGGGCGCGGGTTTCCGGGTTGCGGGTGTAAGGTCACTGTGCCTAATTCGGTGAACCCAAAGCCAAAACTTCCCCATAACCCCGCCGCCACGCCGTCTTTATCAAAACCAGCGGCTAACCCCACGGGATTGATGAAATTTAGCCCCCACATGGTTTGCTGGAGTCGGGGGTCAACTAGGCTGAATCGAGGATGTAGTTGCGATTCTAGCCAGGATAGGGGGAGATTTGATTTGTGGGTGTCTATCCAATGGAGAAGTTCCAAGGTTTGATGATGCGCCCACTCTGGATCGACTTTCAGGCCTTTAAATAAAATCGGTTTCAGCAGAGATTGATACAGATCCAAGCTACTACTACCCCCCCCTCATTGACGACAATCACCCACATGGCTAAAATTTAGTGCATCGGCGACAGAAATTCAACCTCTGTTGGTATATGATTTTAAACGGAGTCGGGAACTAATCGGGTTGAGGGAACTGGTACGGGTTGATGATGCACAATTTGCTACTATCGACTACAGCTTGTTCACCAATCGCTTAATACATTGCCCTCACCCTAAATCCCTCTCCCAAAGAGGGAGAGGGACTTTGAGAAGGGACTTTGAGACGTGATCAGATGATTTCTGAACAGGCTGGAGAGGGACTTTGAGAAGGGACTTTGAGACGTGATCAGATGATTTCTGAACAGGCTGGAGAGGGACTTTGAGAAGGGA